>NZ_JBMERN010000002.1:0-118588 GCF_049310965.1 Loktanella sp. DJP18
ATATAGGGGTCGTCCGGGCCGAAGATGTGAGTCGTCAGCGTCTCGAACCCGTCCGCGCTGATGATGTCGTGCAGGTGAGCCGGGCGGTAGGGGTGACGGCCCAGCCCCTTGAGAAGGTTGCCAACCGCGCCATCGTCGGGAATGGGGTAGAACTTGGGCTTCACGCCCTTGAACCAGTATTCGCCCTGATCATTGTTGCGAAACACGCCACGCAGGTTGAAATCCGGCTGAATGCCCTTCTGCTGCACGTCGTAGAAGCCTTCGTCATTGGCTTGCCTGACATCGATCTTCGCATGCGCGATCGGGCTGCCGTCGGTCGTCAGGATGCGGCCTTTCACCAGCATCGGATCGCCTTTCTGATCAAGACAGATATCAGCGCCCAGCAACAATTTCGGCGCATCCGCGAAATGGAACCGACCAAGCACGGTCGATTCCGATGCGCCCGACGGCTTGCGGTTGTTGGTCGCATCCACCAGCATCGACACGCCCGTCACGTCGGACAGCAGGATGTATTCCTGACGCCATTCGTTGCACATCTGATCGGTCTTGGTCAAAAACATGATCGCCTTGAACCACTCCTCCTGCGTCGGATCGAACGGGCGCGGATCGGGACAGGGCGTCTGCAGGGCAATCGCAGCCGCGCGGCCAATGTCTTTGGTCGTCCAGTCAAGTTCCTGCAATGCCGGTGGCGCACCAATCGCCACGCAAAATCCCAAAGCCCCCCGCGCAGGATCGCATGAGTGGCGGCGTGAGGCGTGCCGAAACTTCCCGCGAAGACACGCGCCAGCTTGTGATAAAGCGCCATGACAACGTGACCCAGCGACGTCGAACGCAACCATTCCTCCTGCGGGGTGAACAGGACAAACGCGCTGGCATGGCCCAGTCGCGCCACGTCATCACCGGTCTGCGCCAGCGTGCCCGCGCCGGACGCGATGCGGGTTGCGATGCCCGGAAAGACGAAGCACTGCGAGACGTTCATCATGCGGTCCCGTCGAATACCGGACGTTGCGCGGCCATGTCGGCGATCATCCGACGGATCATCGCGATTTCCGGGGCGGCGACCGTGTGCGGACGACCCGGCAGCATGTCGGTGCGCAGGCGCGCGCCGGCACGTGTCAGATCGCCCAGCATGTCGTGATAGCTGGCCGCCGGAATCCATGAGTCTGCGTCGCCGCAACTGGCATAGACCGGCAGGCCGGCGAGGTCGGTGATCGGCAGGTTGTCACCGCAGGTCCCCACACGACACCCCGTCAGCAGCGCCGCCGCGTCCACCACCGGCCCCTCGGGCATCAGATACTCCACGCTCAGGCAGGCACCTTGCGAAAAGCCTGCCAGCAGCACGGGCTTTCCGGCTGCCATGGCGACAGCCTCTGTCACCGCCTCGTCCAGTTGATCCAGCGCCGCGCCGAGTTCCGCACGACAGTCGTCGGTCAGCGGATCGATCGCCCGGGCAGCATACCAGCCGGTCGGACCTGACTGCGGCAGGACATAGTGAACGCCCGCCGCATTCAGTGGGCGCACGACCAACTGCTCCATGTCGTCGGGGCTTTGGCCACGACCGTGAACAAGCACGCAAACGATGTCCGCGACCCCTTCGGCCTTGATGATGCGCGACTGGCCCATTTTCAGAAATTCGCCGGCTCAAGCCCTTCTTCCATCTCGGCCCGACGGTCGGCGAACCACGGCGGGAACACCAGCGTCTGGCCGATGGCATCGGCGGGTTCGTCGCGCGCACAGCCTTCGGGCACCGTCCAGGCCAGCTCGAACAGGGCTCCGCCCGGACTGCGGACGTAACACGACTTGAAATACATGCGATCCTTCTGTTCCGAGATGTCGGTGAACCCCAGCCCCTCGATATGGGCGCGCAGGGACATCTGGTTTTCCTCGTCGCCGGTATTCAGCGCCATGTGATGGATCGTGCCCCCCGCAAGGGTCCATGTTCCCTGCGGGCGGTCTGGTTCGTGCAGCACCTCGACCATGCTGGTGGCACCGTTGTTGGTGGGGACGGCAAAGACCAGCCCTTCGTGATTGTCGGCCACCTTCTTCATCGGCAGCGCGATCGTGAGGAAGCCATCCATTGCGGTGCGGTCCATGACGGATATCGCGCCACCGTAGATGCCCTTGATCCCATGTTCCGCGCTGACACCCTGATCGGGGTTCGCGATCGGCTTGCGGCTGTCCCAGGGGTTTCCGACCAGCTCGTTGGGAAGGCCGCAGGGATGTTCGAACGCGACTCGATCGGCACCGAATCGTGTGGTCTTTTCGGCCTTCACGCCCTTTTCGTTCAGCCGGTTCATCCAATAGTCGCTCGCCCCGACCGGGATCGCCTGCTTGACAACCTTCGACTGGTTGGATCCGCGCCGCCCACGGACTCCGGGTTTCTTGAATGGAAACGTCGTGATGATGGTCGAGGCATCGCCGTTCTTCGCACCGTAATACAGGTGATAGACAGGCAACACGCCGTCGAACACCGCCGTGCGCTTGACCGAATACAGGCCCACCGTCTTGGTGTAGAAATCGTAATCCTCCTGCACCGGCGTCCGCCTGCCAGACCTCGATCTGCGCATCGGGCACAGGCGCACCGTCCAGATCGGAAAGCCTCACCTTCAAAGTCAACGGCACCCCGATGCCGTCCTGGCTGATGCTGTCGCCACTTTGCATTTGCGGCGCACCTGAACGGTAGAATGGTCCGAGGATCGTGCTTGGCGTGGTGCCCCGCGGACGTGGCGTGGCGACCAGAGCGATGGCCGCACTCAAGCCCATCGCGTCGGCCAGCAGGATCTACTCCTGCCGGTTCTCACTGCATGTCGTCTCGACCTCGGACAGAAAGTCGATGGTGGCTTTCAAACCGTCACGGCTGATCCGGTGTCGCGCGATGACGGTGTAAAGCGCCGGCAGCAGGTCTGACAGCGCGGCGGTCAACCGCGCATCGGGCGCATTTTGCAGACGTCTGGCGACGTCCGGCTGCGGAACATGCGGCACGCCCATGACATATCCTCCGTCCACGCGATCCCCTCCCGGACGCAGACTCGAAAGAATGTTATCAAAGCGATAATTGCAGTGAATGATTTTATGGGTGCCGGTCATACCGTATTGCTATGAAGTTTGACGAGAGGCATTTGGCTCAGCTTGCCGCCGTCGTCGACGCGGGTGGCGTGACAGAGGGCGCGCATCTGTTGGGCATGACCCAGCCCGCCGTGTCACGCACCTTGGCCGCCATGGAAAAGCGACTTGGGGAACGCCTTTTCCTGCCAGGTCGCCGCCCTCTGGTTCCGACGCTGATCTGACGACAGCTCGCCGCGCATGGCAAGGTCATCCTCGAAGCGTCGCGCAAGGCGTCGGAAACCGCGATCAGTTTCCGGGCCGGCAGTTCGGGCACCGTGCGGGTCGGTAAGGTCCCGTTCTTCATGAACGCCTTCATCTCTCGCATGATCGGCAGTTTCCAGCGCGTCGCACCGGATATCCGCGTCGACCAGACCTACGGCAATCAGCCCGACCTGCACGCCGACCTGCGGTCCGGGCAGATCGACCTTGCCATCTGTCCGACCGGCCTGATGCTGCCGGGGACCGATATCGCCTTTACCGAGATCCTGCCCGCCCGCAACGTCGTGGCGGCATCCAATCGGCATCCCCTGATCCAGAAGCGGCGGCCGACATCGGTCGACGTGCTGAACTATCCCTGGATTGCACCGCTGCCCGGCTCGCCCCTGCTTGCCGATCTGCACTCGATTCTGCTGTCGATCGGCATGAAAGAGGTTCAGATCCGTTATTCCGGAGGATCGCTGTTGTCGGTGATGAACTACCTGCAGGAGACTGACGCCCTGACCGTATTGCCTCACAGCGTCGTGTTCGCCTACCGCACGCTGGGTCAGATCCAGACGATTCCGATCCAGTTTCCGCAGCCCGACCGGGCGCTCGGCATCATGCAGATTGCCGGAGCACCCCAGATACCGGCCGCCGAGAAGTTGAAACGCTATATTTTCGGCGAATTCGAAGAGCTGAAGGTCGCGATCCAGAGACACGAAAACGCCGTCGTATGGGGCTGACGGCGGTGAAGCATGCACCTTGGGCTCTTGAGGGGTGCATGCTCCGCATCCATCCGACGCCCACGCCGCTTTCCCTGAAGTGGCATGAATAGATGACCTCTTGGTCAGTTGCTATTCCAACAGATATGAGGGGCCAGACCGGGCCTGCACATCGCACAATCCAAGCCCGGAACAGTGCTAGGCCCAGGACCCTCTTTCTGAGTATCGGTTTCAGGTTCAGCAGCGGTCACAGCGGGGGTAAGCGACACAGTGTTCACCTCATCCCTCGCAACCATTTGAACGACACCGCGCCCAAGGGCGCCGCCCCTTAGAATGACCACAATTCCGCCATCATACTGATCCATGGTCCCGGCAGAGTTGCCTCGAAGTCCCTGCGTTGAATCTTTTTTACGAGCATCACCCTGATAGGGTTCCCTGTGAATCACCTTAGGGTTGTATGCTCTTAAGATTTTGTCAACTTATGGTGCAATCTAAGGTGTGGCTG
This sequence comes from Loktanella sp. DJP18, assembly GCF_049310965.1. Lineage (NCBI taxonomy): Bacteria > Pseudomonadati > Pseudomonadota > Alphaproteobacteria > Rhodobacterales > Roseobacteraceae > Loktanella > Loktanella sp. DJP18. The sequence continues at coordinate 4,531 of NZ_JBMERN010000002.1, forward strand.
GTGGGGTATGGTTCTGTGATAATCGGGTACATGGTGGTCAGCATCGTCGCTGGCGTGATCGGCTCTGCCACAGCGCTCTTAATGGGTGCGTCGTTCTGGTTGGCGTTCTGGGTTTATACCCTTGTGGGGTTCACCACGATGATCGTGCTGCCTGTTGCGCATCTTGTTTCGACGAGAATCGTGCGCCACTCCAGTCCGCAAGCGGATAGCGCGACAACCGGGAACTTGGATACCGCTCATCCTGTCGCTCCGCCTGCGGACCGCGCGGCGAATCCTGCGATGACGATTCTTGCCGTCGATGACGATCCCTTCATTCTCGAACTCGTGACGGTCATCGGTGCGAATGCCGGCGATTTCAGAATCGTGACCGCTGCGTCTGGCCATGACGCACTGCGGCTTCTGGCTCAGCCCGAAATCACCTTCGATTACTTGCTGTTTGACATCAACATGCCGGACATGAACGGCATCGAGCTTTGTCGGCAAGTCCGACAGATGACCGCCTATCAGGATTCGCCAATCGTCATGCTTACGGCCAAGCGTGACATGGAGAATATGGGCGAGGCCTTCCGGGCCGGGGCCACCGATTATGTCACAAAGCCGTTCGAGGTCGACGAGTTGCTCAATCGCTTTCAGATGGCGCATCAGATGCTCAAGGCACCCTACGGTGCGAACACCGCGGCTACGAAGGACACCTTGGCCGCAGGACTGGATCATCCACAGATGCAAATGGCTGACACGCTCGTCGATCTCCGGGCGCTTTCGAACTACCTGACCCGATTGTCCCAGCAGGACGCGGCCATCGTTCAGGTCTTGGCCCTCAAGATTGACCAGGTAGAGGCGATGCGCGCCAGATACGCCCCTGCCCAATTCACGGCCTTGCTCGACGATGTCGCAGCGGCAGCGGCCGACTGTCTCGGTGTCGATCAGACCGTGATGTCCTACACCACAGACGATGACCTTGTGATTGCGACAAGTACTGCAACCCCGCAAGTCATGAGCGACCTCGAGGCCAACGTCCTCTGCTGCCTCATGGATCACGCGTTGGATGATGAGGGAGACGACGGCACCGGGACTGGATCCGTGTCCGTCGGCGGTCCGGTCTCACTTCAGGGGGCCAGAAGCCAGCGGGCAAGAATCGCAATCGACCGTGCGATTGGCTTGGCAGAAGATCAGGCGCTGTCCCGCCACAGAAACACGGTGGCCCGCACGTCCTCAGGGGCATGACATAGCCTGATCGAATCGGACCCGCAGTCCACCGCGACAGCAACGGCTGCGGCGGGCAACCTGCCATTCCCCGTGATCGAAAACCCGCAGACAGTCGACAAAGCAAAGCGTGGATTGCCGCCCCCTTGTCCGAAGGCGAAACAACAGACCCTCGGGCAATAGGTGCCCGCCGCCCCGAACGGGGTGCAGCCGTCTGCCCTCAAACCGCGCTACTTGTTAGGTACCGAGTCGGACCAGATTACGCACCACTGGACAACCCAGCAACGTCAAGGCCCAAGCCTTGCCGGACGACAGCGCATGTTCTGACAGTGTGGTGCCGCACGAGGGATTCGAACCCCCGACCCCATCATTACGAATGATGTGCTCTACCGACTGAGCTAGTGCGGCCTACGGGGGTGGCATTAGCACCCCGGGTCAGTCTGGAAAAGACCTATTTTGTGTTCGGCGGCGGATCGTCGACGGTCGTAACGTCAAGGACATCCACGTCGGTCGCTGTGACGGTCGCAGGGGTATGTCCGACAATCAGAGGCAGCATTTCGGTCCCGGCCGGCATCGAGACTTCCCCGCTGGGCGGGCGTTTCCATTCCAGCGTATCGAAGGCGGCGCAGTTGTTGCAGACCGGCGTCCAGGCGGCGTGGATGTGCTGGCAGTTGTCGCAGATCCATTGCGGCCCGCGCGGCGCAGTCAGGGCGCGGGTCAGCCAACCGCGCACGACGGCGTCGTCGGCACCCTCGCCGCGTTCGATCGCAGCCATCAGGGTCAGGCTGCGGGCGGTCGGGTCTTCGGTCACAAGATGGCCCAGCGCACGCTTTGCCTCGGGAAAGTGTTCGGCGGCGATGTGCAGTTCGGCCAGCAGCATCCGGGTTTCCGGATGGTCCGGGTTCTGCTTGGTCAGGGTGCGAAAGCGCTTCAATCGCGCCTCGGGTGCCTCGTTCGGGGCGATTTCGGCGAACGCCGCGGCGATGTCGGGGTGCGGATTCACACCCCATGTCTTGGACAGGATGCGGCTGGCCCCGCGCGGATTATCATTGGCAATCAAGGCACGGGCGGCCATGACGGTGGCGGGAATCAGGTCGGGCGACAGCTTGTTGGCCTGGATCGCCGCCTCGCGCGCCTCCATCGACTGGCCTTCGTCGAGGATGTCCTTCGCCTCTGACAGGGCAAGCACGGCATCGCGCCGCTTGTGAACGTCGCGGGGCAGGTTGCCCGATTTCAGCTTGGCCCCAAGAGTTTGACGCGCACCGGACCAGTCGGATTTCTCGGCCTGAAGCCGGAGCAGGGTGTTCTGGACCTCCTCGTGTTTCGGCTTGATCTCGAACGCCTTGCGGGCAAGACCCAGCGCGGTATCCGTGTCACCCTCGGCCAGCTTCTGATGCATCAGACCCCGCACACCGACGAAACGCGTCTCGTCCCGTTCCAGCAGTTTGCGATAGCTCGCCTCGGCGGTGCGGGTGTCGCCGGTCATCTCGGCGGCCTGTGCTGTCAGCAAGGTCGTCAATTCTGGCCGGTCAAGGTATTTGTCGGCGCGCTTCGCCTTGGTCATCGCCAGATGCCCCTCGCCCGCGGCAAGGGCGAACAGACCTTCCGATAGCGCCTCATAGCCCTTGCGTTCGCGGTTCCGGTCGAAGTGACGCGAGATTGCAGTTTCATCGCCGTTCAGGAAATGAAAGATCGCAGCCAGCAGCTTCAGCAGTTTCAGGCCCAGCCAGACAGCAACCACCAGCGTCACGAAGGCAAAGACAAGCTGCAACGCGCTCAGCGTGATCTCATAGCCCGCGACGGAAATATTGGCCCCACCGCGCATGTCCAGCAATTGCACTGCGCCCCAGGTCAGGCCGGTGACAACGGCAACGAAGACCAGAATCTTGAGGAATGTCGTGAACATGATGCGGCCTTCAGTTTGCGGTCAGGGAAGCGTCGAGCTGATCGGCAGCATCGACGGCGGCGGCGCGCGCCTCGGCCTGCGCGACCCAGTCGGACATCGCGGCACGCGCAGATTCGGGAAGGGTGGCGATCTCGGCCAAGGCATCGTTCAGGCGGCCGTTGCGCAGGGCGTCTTCGGCCCGCGACAGGATCGCGTCGGCGCTGGTCCCTTCGCGCGGGGCGACGGACCGCACGTTCAGCTGGTTACGCAGGAACGACCCGAAGGCACCGGTGTCATCACCCGCTTCTCCACTGTTGCGGGCGGCGGCAAGGGCTAAGCGAGAGGTTTCGGGGAATGTTTCGCGCAGGGTCGCCAGGGTCGGCGTGCCTTCGGCGACAACGGTCAGCGCTTCGGGCACCGGATCGGTCAGAACAGAGCCGAGATCGTCGAGCGCCGACTGCATTGGCGCACCGCTTTCAATGGCCCCCTGCACGCGGGCCAGCGCGGCGCGCGCGGTTTCCGTTCGCGCGGCGTCGACCGCCTCCTGCTGGATTTGCTCGGCTTCGGCGCGTGTCGTGTCCAGCTGCGCCTGAAGGTCGGCGCGCTGCTGTTCCAGTTCGGCCTGCTGAGCTGCGATCTGGTCGGACAGTTGCGCCACGGCCTGTTCCTGTGCCTGCTCGCCTATCACCGGGGCCTGTTCGCTGGCCGTCGCGATGCGCTCATCCAAGGCGGCAAGGCGTTCGTCAACGCTGGCGCTCAGGTCCGCGATGTCCTGCGTCACAGGCGAAAGATCGGGCGGCGGCGCGTTGGCGACTTCGGCCTGCAAAGCTTCGATCTGGCTGCGCAGACCCGCGATATCGGCCGCGGCGGTCTGGCCAACTTGCATGTAGGCTATGCCATAACCGATACCGCCGGCGATCAGGCCACCCAGCAGCATCGGAAAGAACACGCCGCGCCGCTTTTCGGGTGCCTGACCCGGTTCGCTGCGTGGGGGTGCGGGCGGTTCGGGTGTGGCGGGGGTTTGCGGCACGTCCTTGGCCGCTGCAGGTTCCGGCTCCGGGATCACGACAGTCTCCGACTTTGGCATCACATGCGGCGTCACGGTCGGCGGCGGCATCGCCATCTCGATCCGCGCGTCGGTGGCTGCGGTTTCGACGACCTCGGCCTCTGGCACCGGGTCCGTCGTCTGCCTTGCCTTCGGACTGCGCCGCTTTGCCGGTTCTGTCGCCACGGAATTCACCATCCTGTCGTTGCCGGCCACGTCTCCGGCCCTTGATCATGGAACGTTAGCCCGCACGGTCTGCACCCTCAAGGGTTACTCGCCCGTGCCGGCCAAGCCGCGCAGTACCGCGACGGTCATGTCCCTCATGTGATCTGCGTCGGGATGTCCCACGGTCAAGAGCGTCGCCGGCTTCATCGGTCTGAAAAGAGTGGCAACGGCAGGGCTGATCGCCACGACATGCAACGGCGCGGTGAACGAAAGGCCCAACAATCCCTGCGCAGAACGCGGAGAGAATACGGGCGCGACCAGCGGAATCGATCCGGCAGCCGCCAGCTGTAGTTCCTCCGGCACAGGCAGCGGAACCTGGTCATAGGCCTCGACTGTCGTGCAGCGCAGACCGGCCTCCGTCAGACGGGCCGCGACGGCACCACGCCGATGACGGCCGGCAATATGAACGAGGGGGCTGTGCGGTCGCCGTGACAGGACCAGCGCGACAAGGGACTCTGCATCGCCATCAGCGCTGTATGTCGCATAACCGCGCGCCTCCGCCGCCTCTGCCGTGGCCCGGCCCACGCACCAGGCGGTCAGCCCGTCACCCGGCGGTGCCTGTTCGACCGCGCGGGCAGAGGTAAACACGACGTTGCGCGTATCGGGCATGGCATACGGCAAGGGTTCGATCCGCAGCGCCGGGGACTGAATGACCGTCAATGTGTGGCCGTAGGCCACTGTCACTGTGTCGGCGAAGTCCGTGCCCGCAGGGGCCGGGCGGGTCATGATCAGGATGGCGTCCATCGCGGCCTTGTTGTCTGCGTGCCTCGCCAGTGTTACCTGAGAGGGTGACCGGCACAACAGGCGAGCCCCATGACCCGCACGATTCTTGGCATCGAAAGCAGTTGCGACGATACCGCCGCGGCCGTCGTGCGGCAGGATGCGACGGGTGCGCATATACTGTCCTCGGTCGTTTTCGGGCAGACGGGTCTTCATGCGGCATTCGGCGGCGTGGTGCCCGAAATCGCCGCCCGCGCCCATGCGGAAAAAGTGGATCTCAGCGTCGAACAGGCTCTATCTCAGGCGCATGTCGCCCTGCGCGATTGCGACGCCATTGCCGTGACGGCAGGTCCGGGACTAATTGGCGGCGTTCTGTCGGGCGTGATGTGCGCCAAAGGACTGTCCGCGGCGACCGGCTTGCCGCTGATCGGGGTGAATCACCTGGCGGGCCATGCCCTGACGCCGCGCCTGACGGACGCTGTCGATTTTCCCTACCTGATGCTGTTGGTGTCCGGCGGGCATTGCCAGTTCCTGATCGTGCATGACAACGACCGGTTCGAACGGATCGGCGGTACCATCGACGACGCGCCGGGTGAAGCCTTTGACAAGACCGCCCGCCTGCTTGGCTTGCCGCAACCGGGTGGCCCCGCGGTCGAACAGGCGGCCATGGCGGGCGATCCGAAACGCTTTGCCCTGCCGCGCCCGCTGCTGGATCGCGCCGATTGCGACATGAGCTTTTCTGGCTTGAAGACGGCATTGCTGCGCGCGCGTGACAGCGTGATTGGACCTGATCAGAGCCTGAAAGCCGGCGATCAGGCCGATCTTGCCGCCGGGTTTCAAGCCGCGATGACCGACGTGTTGCAGGCCAAGACGGCGCGCGCGCTTGACCGTTATCTTGCCTTGGCACCCGTCGCACCGGTGCTGGCTGTGGCAGGTGGCGTCGCGGCGAACCTGTCGATCCGCGCGGCGCTGACCCGCCTTTGCGAGGGTCGGAAAGTTCGCTTTGTCGCACCGCCCCTCGCGCTGTGTACCGACAACGCGGCGATGATCGCCTATGCGGCGCTACATCGGCTCGAATCCGGGGATTTCGACGATCTGACCCTCTCGGCGCGACCCCGTTGGCCGTTGGACGGCGCAGCGCCCGCGATGCTGGGATCGGGCAGGAAAGGAGCCAAGGCATGATCGCCGTCATGGGCGCCGGCGCGTTCGGCACGGCGCTGGCCATCGCGCTGGCCATCGACGGGCGAGACGTAACGTTATGGGCGCGCGATATCGGTGACATGCCGACAACGCGGCGCAGTCGGCGATTGTCGGACGTAACGCTGCCGGACACCATCGCCGTAACTGACGTCATCGCGGACGTCGCACCGGCCGATACCGTCTTGCTGGCGGTTCCAGCCCAGACCCTGCGCGACGTATTGACGGAATACACGGCCATTTTGTCAGGCAAGGCGCTTGTCGCCTGCTGCAAGGGCATCGACCTTCAGACCTTGACTGGCCCTGTGGCGACCATTGCGCGGACCTTGCCAGATGCCACACCCGCGATCCTGACCGGACCGTCCTTTGCCAACGACATTGCACGTGGCCTGCCGACTGCGCTGACGCTGGCCTGCGCCGACGACGCGGCGGGCCGGCGGTTGCAGGCGGCATTGTCAACGGGCACGCTGCGGCTCTACCGCTCGACCGATACCATCGGGGCGGAATTGGGTGGCGCGCTCAAGAACGTCATCGCCATTGCCTGCGGCGTGGCCATCGGCGCGGGGTTGGGCGACAGCGCACGCGCTGCGCTGATGACGCGCGGCTTTGCCGAGATGCAGCGGCTGGCCGAGGCTTTGGGGGCCGACCCGCAGACGCTGACCGGCTTGTCGGGACTGGGCGACCTTGCCCTGACCTGCACGTCGTCGCTCTCGCGCAACTATGGTTATGGCTTGGCGCTGGGGGCCGGCACCGATATCGACCCGACGATGACGGTAGAAGGCGCAGCGACCTCGCGGGCCGTCACACGGCTAGGTCAGGAACGCGGAATCGACCTGCCCGTCTGCGCCATCGTCGCGGCACTGACGGATCGCCGCATCGGTGTCGAAACGGCCTTGCAGACCCTGTTGAGGCGTCCGCTAAAAGAGGAATGACATGGCTTACTGGTTGTTCAAATCCGAACCCGATGTCTTTGGTTGGCATGACCTTGTCGCCAAGGGTGTGTCGGAATGGGACGGCGTGCGGAACTATCAGGCCCGGAACTTCATGCGCGATATGGCGGTGGGCGATGAGGGGTTCTTCTACCACTCCCGCACCGGACTGGAGATCGTGGGGATCATGACTGTCGCGGCCCAAGCCCATCCGGACAGCACTGCAGACGATCCGAAATGGGTCTGTATCGACGTGAAGCCGGACAAAGCTCTACCCAAGCCTGTGACGCTGGAGGCGATCAAGGCCGACCCGAAGTTGGCCGAGATGGTTCTGGTCAAGAACTCTCGGCTTTCCGTCCAGCCGGTCGCCCCGATCGAATGGGCACATATTTTGAAATTGGGCGGGCTCTGAACCATCGCGAATGGCGGGATGGGTCCGTCTCCGTCCGTGACGACCGGACTCCTGCTGGCGAAATTTAGGTGTAGACGGCTTCCTTGCCAAAGTGCTTGGTCAGAAGATAATAGACGACGGCACGGTATTTGTTGCGGTTCGATCGGCCATAGGTCTCGATCGCCTTCTGGACACCGCCCATCAGGTCCGGCCCGTCTTTCAGACCCAGTTTCTTTTTCAGGAAATCATCGACGATGCGCTGCAATTCCTGCGTGTCGCTGCCTGCCACGGTGCTGGCGTCATCGCTGTAGATCGACGGCCCGCAGCCGATGGTGACTTTCGTCAAAAGGTCCATGTCCGTCGTCATGCCGCATTTGTCCTTGATGTCTGCGGCGTACTTCGCGATCAGATCGTCACGTTTTCCCATGTCGTCCCCCATTTTTGTCCGACCATCAGGCGGTCTTGGCGCAACCGTAGGGGCATAATCTTAAACTGATCAATAAAAAACCGGCCCCAAGGGGCCGGTTTTCCCGCGGAACCGTGTTTCGGGGTCAATAGCGATAGTGTTCCGGCTTGAACGGACCATCGACGGTGACGCCGATATAGTCCGCCTGATCCTTTTTAAGCTCTGTCAGTTTCACCCCGATCCGGGCCAGATGCAGGCGGGCAACCTTTTCATCCAGCTTCTTGGGCAGGATGTAGACGCCGGGCTGATAGTCGTTGCCCTTGGTCCAAAGCTCGATCTGCGCGAGCACCTGATTGGTGAATGATGCGGACATGACGAAGGACGGGTGGCCGGTGGCGTTGCCAAGGTTCAGCAGGCGACCTTCGGACAACAGGATCAACCGGTGCCCGTTGGGCATCTCGATCATGTCGACCTGTTCCTTGATGTTCGTCCATTTGTGGTTCTTCAGCGCGGCGACCTGGATTTCATTGTCGAAGTGGCCAATGTTGCCGACGATCGCCATATCCTTCATCTCGCGCATATGTTCGATGCGGATGATGTCGCGGTTGCCGGTCGTAGTGATGAAGATGTCGGCAGTCTCGACGACATCTTCCAGCAGGACAACCTCGAACCCGTCCATCGCGGCCTGCAGCGCACAGATCGGATCGACTTCGGTGACTTTCACACGCGCACCGGCCCCGCGCAGGGACGCGGCGGACCCCTTGCCGACGTCCCCGTAACCGCAAACGACGGCGACCTTGCCGGCCATCATTGTATCGGTGGCGCGGCGGATGCCATCGACCAGCGACTCCTTGCAGCCATACTTGTTGTCGAACTTCGACTTGGTGACAGAGTCGTTCACGTTGATCGCGGGGAACGGCAATTGCCCGTTCTTGTGCAGGTCATAAAGCCTGTGCACGCCGGTCGTGGTTTCTTCGGACACACCCTTGATCGCGTCGCGCACCTTGGTGAACCAGCCGGGCGACTGCGCCATGCGCTTGGCGATCTGCTTCTTGATCACCTCTTCCTCTTCGGACTGCGGAACGGGGATGATGTCCTCGCCCGCTTCGGCCCGCGCACCCAGCAGGACGTAGAGCGTCGCGTCGCCGCCATCGTCGAGGATCATGTTCGCACCCTCAGGGAATTGGAACGACCGATCAAGGTAATCCCAATGCTCTTCAAGGCTCTGCCCCTTGATCGCAAAGACCGGCACACCGGCCTGAGCGATGGCGGCAGCGGCATGATCCTGGGTCGAGAAGATGTTGCAGGACGCCCAGCGCACGTCGGCACCGAGGGCAGTCAGCGTTTCGATCAGGACGGCGGTCTGGATCGTCATGTGCAGGGAACCGACGATGCGCGCGCCCTTCAGCGGCTTGGCTTGGCCATATTCCTCGCGGCAAGCCATCAGCCCCGGCATTTCGGTTTCGGCAATGTCCAGTTCCTTGCGGCCGTAGGCGGCAAGGTTGATGTCCTTCACGATATAGTCTTGCGTCATCTCGCGTGCTCCTTGCACTTCATCTTTGGGCTGGCCAATAACAGAACGCGCGTAGCGTGACAACGAACGCGGTGCCGCAGGAGGACCGACCATGAAGACACCCCGCGCGTGGCAACGGATGCTCTCGGGCCGCAGGCTCGATCTGCTGGACCCGACGCCTGTGGATATCGAGGTAGCCGACATCGCCCACGGACTTGCCTTCGTCGCGCGGTGGAACGGACAGACGCTGGGCGACTACGCCTATTCAGTCGCGGAACACTCGCTGCTGGTCGAAGAGATATTTGCCCGCCAGAACCCCGGCACATCGGCCCGCTGGCGGCTTGCCGCCCTGTTGCACGATGCCCCGGAATACGTGATCGGGGACATGATCTCTCCCGTCAAGGCTGCGGTCGGGCCGGGGTATTCGGAACTGGATGCACGGCTGACCGCGGCGATCCACTTGCGTTTCGGCCTGCCAGCCATGCTGCCCGCGAAGATCAAGAAACAGATCAAGTCCGCCGACAAGGTCTCTGCCTGGCTGGAGGCGGTGCAGATCGCGGGGTTTTCGACCGCCGAGGCGGACAGGTTCTTTGGCAAGCAGGACGCCGCCCTCGTCGAGACCTTGACCATCACCCTGCGACCGCCGGTCGCGGTGCGGAAGGATTATACCACCCGCCACGCAGCGCTGCTGGGTCAGATGTAGCGGTCGATCCTACTTCGGACTTCGCTTTGCCAGAATGCGCTGCAAGGTGCGGCGGTGCATGTTCAGGCGCCGCGCGGTTTCGCTGACGTTGCGGTCGCAAAGTTCGTAGACGCGCTGAATGTGTTCCCACCGCACGCGGTCTGCACTCATCGGATTGTCGGGCGGCGGCGGCAGTTCGTCCTTGCGGGCCAACAGCGCATTGGTCACATCCGTTGCATCGGCAGGCTTGGCCAGGTAGTCGATCGCGCCGATCTTGACGGCGGCGACAGCGGTGGCGATGGCACCGTAGCCCGTCAGCACGACGATGCGGGCATCGGGCCTGCGTTCACGCAGCAGTTCGACCACGTCCAGCCCGTTGCCATCCTCGAGCCGCAGGTCCACGACGGCATAGGCAGGCGGCCGCGCTGTCGCGATGGCACGACCGGCGGCAACCGATTCAGCGGTCTCCACGACGAAACCGCGTTTTTCCATCGCCTTTGCCAGCCGCTTGACGAAGGCCTCGTCATCATCGACCAGCAGCAGCGTCTTGTCCGGTCCGAGATCGAGCGGCTCTGTATCCATCGCGATATTCCTCAGGTGTTTGATCTGATTTAGCTTTGCGCAGTCCCCGGTCAACCGGCGTCGATGGCACAGGCGACCTGATCCGCGACCTGCTGCGGGGTGTCCTCGCGTCGAAAGAACGTGGCAAAGCCTTCGTCTGGCATCATCAGGTAAGTAAAGACGGAATGATTCATCAGATAGAATTCCGGATCGTCGTCGCCACGGGAATAGAAGACGCGGTAGGCATCGGCGGCGGCCTTAACCTGCTCTGCAGATCCGGTCAGCCCGATCATCTTGTCCGAGAAGTTCTGGACGTAGTCGCCCATGATCTCTGGCGTATCGCGCTCCGGGTCGATGGTGATGAAGACGGGCGTAACGCTGTGACCCGCCTCGGCCAGCAGATCGACCGCTTGCGCGTTGCGCGCGTTGTCGATGGGGCAGACATCGGGACAGAAGCTGTAACCGAAATAGATCAGCGTCGGCTCGGTGATGACTTCGGCATCGGTCACCGTCTCTCCCACGCCGTTGACCAGCGTGAACGGGCCGCCGATGTCCGCCCCGCCCGCCGTGTTGCCGAAACAGGATTGCGGATCGGCGCGGCCAAGCGTCACGGCATAGGTCACGCCCAGCAGCAAAAAGGCTGCGCATCCGGCAAGAATTGCGGTCAGACGTGTCATGGTCACCTCGATTTTCCAAGCGCCGCATTGATCGCGCATTGCGGGCTCCGTAACAATGGGACAAGCGCGCACATCCCCTTGATCCGAAAAGACCCTCCATGACCAGCGAAGACACCGACGTCCTGCAGGACCGGGAACGCAGCAACTGGGTCCGGCTGCGGACCCTGCTGATCCTGCGCTGGTGCGCCATCGGCGGCCAGATTGCCGCGATCATCGTCGCCACGCGCTACTATGGCCTGCTGATCGAACCGGGTCCGGTCGCCATGACCATCGGGGCCGCGATGGTGGCGAACCTGCTGACCAGCTTCGTCTATCCGGAAAACAAGCGTCTGTCCGAACGCGAAGCCAGTGCGATGATGGCCTTCGACATCGTGCAGCTTGCGGTGCTGCTTTACCTGACTGGCGGGTTGAACAACCCCTTTGCGCTGTTGATCCTGGCCCCCGTGACCATCGCGGCGACCGTTCTGCATTTGATGAGCTTCGTCGCACTGGGCCTGCTTGCAATCGTCATGATCTCAATCATCAGCGCCGTGTCGGTGCCGTTGCAGATGGCCGACGGGATGCTGCTTCTTTTGCCGCCGCTGTTCCACTTCGGGTTCTGGGTGTCGCTGGTCATCGGCGTCGTGTTCCTTGGGATCTACGCCCGGCAGGTCACGACCGAGATGAACAACATGGGCGATGCCCTGCTGGCGACGCAGCTTGCCCTCGCGCGTGAACAGAAGCTGACCGACCTGGGCGGCGTGGTGGCCGCCGCCGCGCATGAACTGGGGACGCCGCTTGCGACGATCAAGCTGGTCAGCAACGAACTGGTCGACGATCTGGCCGATCAGCCCGAATTGCGCGAGGATGCGCTGCTGATCCGCAGCCAGGCGGACCGATGCCGTGACATCCTGCATTCGATGGGTCGGGTCGGCAAGGACGACCTGCATCTGCGCACGGCTCCGCTGGAAACCGTGGTCCGCGAAAGCGCCGAACCGCACCTGCAGCGTGGTCGTGAGGTGAGTTTCGACATCGCCCCCGAAGAAGGCTGCACATTGCCGCAGCCCGAGATTTCGCGCCGGCCCGAGATCATTCACGGCCTGCGCAACCTGATCCAGAACGCGGTGGATTTCTCTCAGGGGGACGTGGCGATCACGGTCAGCTGGACCGATACGGTCATCATCGTGCGGATCGCCGACGATGGGCACGGCTTTCCGCAATCCGTGATCGGGCGTATCGGCGATCCCTTCGTGCGGCGACGGCGCGTGTCGCTCGACGGGTTCCGGCGACCGGGTTACGAAGGCATGGGGCTGGGCCTGTTCATCGCCAAGACGCTGCTCGAACGATCGGGCGCGCACCTTGACTTTGCCAACGGCCAACGGCGATCCGAAGATCCCGCCACAGGTGCCATCGTGACGGTGACATGGCCGATGAAGACACTTTCCAGAACGACGACCGGCCCCTATCCCGCCCTGGGGGAAAATCAACCCATAGTAGAATGACCCGGAAATCTTAAGCCTGCGTTAACCTCATCGGCAGATGGTTCGGGAGGTGCTGACCCAGGATTCGAGATGAACTTGACCAATGAATTGATGCGCTTCGGCGCGATCTTCGGTTTGTCGTTGACCGGATTGATCGCGACACTGCAGACCTTGCGCCTTTTGATATCGTGGCGGCGGCCCGCCCCGGCAAGCCCGCTGCCGCAGGTGGCGACGCCGGCCTTCCTGTTCGATCAGGATGCGCTGGTCGACGCATCGCCCAGCGGTGCCGCGCTGATCGCCGGCGCACCGGATGCCATGTCGGAACGCGAGGCGTTGATTTCAGTCCTCGCGCGCCAGTTTCCCGACATGCGCGACCGCATCGACATGTTGAAACCGGGGGACCGTGTGATTCTGCCGGCCACGACGGACCCCAGTCTGCGGCTGACGCTTTCGGAAACCCATGGTCTGACGCGCATCAGCCTCGGTGCAAGCGATGTGCAAACGGCAGCGCAGCAGTACGAGGATCTTGAACGCGCTTCCCTCATGAACGAGCTGAACCAGATCCGGGTGATCGTGCGTGACACGCCACAACTGATCTGGACGGAAGACGATCATGGCAAGTTGGTCTGGGCGAACGCCGCCTATCTGTCCTACGCCGACCGCATGATGCCCGTCGGCGATCACGCCGGACGTGTCTGGCCGGCCGAACGGCTGTTTGCCGATATCCAGCCGCCGATCCCGAACGATCCCGGCACCTTTGGCGGTCGGCACGCCTTGCAACTGCCGGGCGAAAAGGCGGAACACTGGTTCGACATCACCGCCGTGCCGCAGGACGGTTCTGTCAACTACTTCGCCATCGATGCCAACGCGACCATGCGGGCGGAACGCGCGCAGCACGAATTCCAGCAGACGCTGGGAAAGACGTTTGCCCAGTTGTCGACCGGGCTTGCGATCTTCAACCGCAAGCGGCAGCTTGCGATGTTCAACCCCGCCCTTCTGGACATGACGGCGCTTCCTTTCGCCTTCATGTCGAAAAGGCCCACAATCGACATGGTGCTGGACCGACTGCGCGAGATGCGCAAGCTGCCGGAGCCGAAGAACTACGCGACCTGGAAGGATCAATTCACCGCACTCGAGGCGGCGGCGAAGAACGGCACCTATTCCGAACGCTGGGACATGCCGGACGGCCAGACCTTTCGCGTGACCGGACGCCCGCACCCGGACGGTGCCCTGGCCTTCCTGTTCGAGGATATCAGCGCCGAGGTGTCGTTGACCCGCCGCTTCCGGGCCGAGATCGAGACGGGACAGGCCGTCCTGAACGCCCTGCCGGATGCGGTCGCCGTGTTTTCGCCCAGCAATACGCTGATGATGACGAACAGCGCCTACGACGCCATCTGGAAGGATGCGACGGATTCTCAGATGACGGTGCTTGATCTGCGCAGCGCCCTGCGGACCTGGAAGGCGCGGACGGCCCCCACCGGTCTCTGGCGCGAGCTGGAGGAATTCGGCCGCCTGCGTCACGATCGCCGCATGATCTCGGACCGGCTGGTGCTGACGAACGGCCGCTGCGTGGACTGCGAAGTGCAGGCCATTCCCGGCGGACTGACGCTGGTGCGGTTTACACCCGCGACCGACCGCGCCGACATCGGACGCCCCCTGCCGACCCAGACCCAGCCCCGGACTGCGACCGGCTGAATTGCCTTGCAGCGCCGGTCCGGTGATCTAGTCTAGCCGGCATGTCGCCCTCATTTCTTAGTCTGACGCTGGCGGATGCCGATGCGACCGCACGGCTGGCCGGCCTTTTGGCACCGCGTCTGACGGCGGGCGACACCATCCTGCTGGAAGGTGATATCGGGGCCGGCAAGACGACTTTCGCCCGCGCCCTGATCCGCGCCCGCCTGCGATCGCCGCAAGAGGATGTCCCATCGCCGACATTCACCCTCGTGCAGACCTATGTGGCTGACGATGCAGAGATCTGGCACTGCGATCTGTATCGCCTGACCGACCCGCAAGAGGTGCTTGAGCTTGGTCTGGATGACGCCTTTGCACAGGCGATCTGCCTGATCGAATGGCCTGACAGGCTTGGCCCCGATGCGCCGAAAGGGGCGCTGCTGTGCCACTTTTCCGCCTTCCCCGACCATCACGTCCTGCACCTGACAGGCAGCGCCGCATGGCAGGACCGGCTGGGCGATCTGCATGTCTGATCGGGGTCTCCGCACGTCGCGATTCCTGTCCGGCACACAGTGGCAGGATTGGAAGGCATTTCCGCTGGCCAGCGACGCCTCTGCCCGCCGCTACTGGCGCCTGACCGGGCCAGCGGGCCGCACGGCAATCCTGATGGACGCGGACCCCGCCACGGGAGAGAACGTGACGCCCTTCCTGGCCATCGCGCAATGGTTGATCGCCAACGGCCTGTCGGCTCCCGGTCTGCTGCATGGCAATGTGCCACAGGGCCTTTTGCTGATCGATGATCTTGGGCCTGAAACCGTGGCCGCCGCGGCCGCCAACGTGACCGAGGACATTCTTTACGATGCGGCCGTCGACGTACTTGTGGTGCTGGATCGCCTGACGCCGCCACCCGGTCTGAAAGTCATGACGCCCGGGGTCGGCGCAGAGATGGTCGCGATCACCGCCGAAGCCTATCACCCCTGCGACCCTGCCCCCCTTGTCGGTGCAATGCGCGACGCCCTTGCGGCACATGCACCGACGGCCAGCCACCTCGCCCTGCGGGACTACCATGCCGAGAACCTGATCTGGCAGCCCCAGGCTGCGGGCCTTCACCGGATCGGGCTGCTGGATTTTCAGGACGCCTTCGTCGCACCCCGCGGCTATGACCTTGCATCATTGCTGCGCGACATCCGCCGCACCGTGTCCGCCGCACAGGTGACGCGTCAGACGGCGCGCTTTGCCGCTGCCGTGGGGATCGATCCCGATGCCCTCGCGGCGCAGCTTGCCACCCTTGGCGCGCAACGCAACCTGCGCATTCTGGGCGTCTTTGCCCGCCTTGATGCACGCGGCAAGCCGCGCTATGCGGACATGTTGCCGCGCGTCTGGGACCAGTTGCTGGCCGACTTGGACCATCCGGCGCTGACCGATCTGCGGCGTATCGTCGTGACCATGCTCCCCCGACCGCAGGACCGCCGATGACCGACCGATTTCCCGTGATGCTTTTCGCTGCCGGTCTGGGGACGCGCATGGCACCGTTGACCGACCATCGGCCAAAGCCCCTGATGACCGTCGGCGACCGCACCTTGCTGGATCATGCGCTTGACCTGACGCAGGTGTCTTGCGTCGGACCCAAGGTCGTCAATGTGCATTATCTGGCCGACATGGTGCGCCAGCATCTTTCCGGTCAACACATCGCGATCTCGTCCGAAGACGCGCTGCTGCTGGACACGGGCGGCGGCCTGCGGCACGCGATGCCGCTGCTGGGCCAGGGCCCTGTGATGACGCTGAACACCGACGCCGTCTGGCGCGGACAAAATCCGCTGTCGCTGCTGGCCACCGCATGGCGACCGGACATGGAGGCGTTGCTGCTGCTGGTTCCACCGGCAGATGCCGTGGGTCACACGGGCAAAGGCGACTTCAGCATCGGTGCCGACGGCCGCCTGACCCGCGCACCCGGGGCCATCTACACTGGCGCGCAGATCATCCGCACGGACCGCCTGGGGGACGTGCCGCAGGACGTGTTTTCGCTGAACGTGATGTGGGACGCGATGGCGGCGCGGGGCGGGCTGTTCGGCGTGATCTACGACGGAGTCTGGTGCGATGTCGGTCGACCCGAAAGCATCGCGCTGGCCGAGACTTTGCTGGACTGCGCCGATGTTTGACCCGGCCCACCAGCCGCGCGTTTTCGGCCTGCAACCGGGCATCGATTTTGCCAAGGTCTTTGTGCAGGGGCTGACCGATCGCGCCGATGACCTGAGCCGCGTGCGCATCTTCGTGAACACTTCTCGGATGCAGCGGCGCATCCGAGAGGTGTTCGATGCCGGACCGGCGCGTCTTCTGCCCCGCGTGCAACTCGTCACCGACCTCGCTTTTGAAGGCACGCTGGCCGGGGTGCCTGCGCCGATTTCACCGCTGCGGCGACGGCTGGAGCTTTCGCGTGCCGTCAGCCGTTTGCTTGATGCAGCACCCGGCATCGCGCCACGGTCAGCGCTTTACGACCTGTCCGACAGCCTTGCCACGCTGATGGACGAAATGCATGGCGAAGGCGTCGACCCGCACACGCTTGCGAACCTCGATGTCAGCGACCAGTCGGGCCATTGGCAACGGTCGCTGCAATTCCTGAACATCCTGCGGGACTACTTTGGCGCTGGGATCGACACGCCCGACGTGGCCGCCCGGCAGCGTCTGGTAATCGACGCGATGATCGCGCGGTGGGCTGGCACGCCGCCGACGGACCCAGTCATCGTTGCGGGATCGACCGGATCGCGCGGTGCCACGGCCTTGCTGATGCAGGCGGTCGCGCGATTGCCGCAGGGGGCGGTGGTGCTGCCCGGCTTTGACCGCGACATGCCGCAACCCGTGTGGACCGGGATGGAGGAGCAGCTACACCACGAGGATCATCCGCAGTTTCGGTTTGCGCGGCTGATGTCGGCGCTGGACCTGAGGGCCGGCGACATCGTGGACTGGACCCCTGCCCCGCCGCCCTATGCAGCTCGTAACCGGTTGATTTCCCTGTCCCTGCGCCCTGCTCCCGTCACGGACCAATGGCGCACGGAAGGTGCGGACCTTGGCGACCTGCGCGACGCGACCGCGCAGATGACGCTGATCGAAACCGACAGCCCCCGTGCCGAGGCCGAGACCATTGCCCTGCGCCTGCGGCAGGCGGCGGCCGAGGGGCTGACTGCCGCCCTCATCACGCCGGACCGGATGCTGACCCGGCAGGTTGCCGCGGCGCTTGACCGTTGGCGGATCCGGCCGGACGACAGCGCCGGTCTGCCGCTGGCCCTGTCTGCGCCGGGTCGTCTGCTGACGCATGTCGTGCGCACGATGGGCCAACCCGTCACGGCAGAGGCGCTGCTGGTCCTGCTGAAACATCCGCTGACCCATACCGCCAGCCCCGACCGCAACCAGCACCTGCTGTGGACGCGGGAACTGGAGTTGCGGCTGCGGCGCAAGGGTCCACCCTACATCGGCCCTGCCACCGTGACCGACTGGGTCGCCGATCTGAAGCACCCGCAGGCGAGTCAGGCGGATTGGGCCGCCTGGGTCGGTCGCATCGTCGACCTTCTCGGGCATGACGGCACCCTGCCCATTGCCACCCATCTGGACGCGCATCTGGCGGCGGTCAACATGCTGGCCGCCGGCCCCACTGGCACCGGCACCGGAGAGTTGTTCTTGCAAGCCCCCGGTCGCGCGGCAAAGGGTGTTTGCGACGCGCTTGCCCGCGATGCCGACGCGGGCGGCGACATGGACCTGCGCGACTACGCCGCATTGTTCGCGGCCCTTCTGGCGCAGGGACAGGTGCGCGAACCAGAGGCGACTGACCCCCGCATCCTGATCTGGGGCACGCTCGAGGCGCGGGTTGGCGGTGCGG
Source organism: Loktanella sp. DJP18 (assembly GCF_049310965.1). Classification (NCBI taxonomy): domain Bacteria; kingdom Pseudomonadati; phylum Pseudomonadota; class Alphaproteobacteria; order Rhodobacterales; family Roseobacteraceae; genus Loktanella; species Loktanella sp. DJP18. The sequence goes on from NZ_JBMERN010000002.1 coordinate 22,967, forward strand.
ACCTTGTGATCCTGGGCGGGTTGAACGACGGCATCTGGCCCGGCACACCAAAGCCCGATCCCTGGCTGAACCGCGCGTTGCGACAACAGGCCGGCCTGCTGCTGCCGGAACGCCAGATCGGTCTGTCGGCGCATGATTACCAGCAAGCGGCCTGCGCCCCGCAGGTGGTCATCACGCGGTCGCGTCGCAGCGCCGATGCGGAAACCGTGCCGTCGCGCTGGGTCAACCGGCTGACGAACCTGATGGCGGGCCTGCCCGGCCAGAATGGACCAGAGGCGCTGACCGCCATGCGCGACCGGGGTGACGCCTGGATCGCGCGCGCCGCCGCGATTTCCGCGCCCGCAACGACTGTGGATCGCGCAAGGCGTCCGGCCCCCTGCCCGCCTGTTGCCGCACGGCCCAGGGACATTTCCGTCACGCAGATCAAGACGATGTATCGCGACCCCTACGCGATCTATGCGCAGAAGGTGCTGCGCCTGCGGGCCCTTGATCCGCTGCTGGCGGATGCGGATGCCCCGATGAAGGGAACGGTCTTTCACGAAATCCTCGAAACGTTCATCGCCCTGCGCCCCGACGCGGCGGCAGAGGATGCCGTCGATCAATTCCTGACCGTGGCCGTGGCGGTGCTGGACGTGCATTGCCCTTGGCCGACCGTGCGCCTGCAATGGCTGACGCAACTGCGCGCCCTCGCCCCCGGTTTTCTGGCAGAAGAGGCCCTGCGCCAACAGCAGGGCCGGATGCTGGAGCTGGAGGCCTGGGGCGCGATCGACGTGCCCGGCCCCGGCATGCGGCTGACCTGCAAGGCAGACCGGATGGACGAGACAGGTGCCGGTGTGATGATCTACGACTACAAGACCGGCGCGATCCCCTCGGTGAAGCAGCAGGCGAAATTTGACAAGCAGCTGCTGCTGGAGGCCGCGATGGTCGAACGCGGGGCCTTTGCAACGATCGGCACACAGAGCGTCGCAGGTGCTGCCTTCCTTGGCTTCAACGCGGCGATGAAGACGGTGCCCGCGCCGCTGGACGATCACCCGCCGATGAAGGTCTGGGCAGAGCTTGAGACCTTTCTGACCATGACGCAATCCGCCGACTGGGGCTATGTCGCCCGCCGGGCGCCTGCCCTGACCAGCTATGGCAGTTTTTACGATCACCTGTCACGCTACGGCGAATGGACGGACGCGGACCCGGCCATGCGCGAGGTGCTGGAATGATCCGCGACGATGCGACGCAAAATCAGGTAACGGCCGCCGATCCGACCCTGTCGACATGGCTGTCGGCCAATGCCGGATCGGGCAAGACCCGCGTGCTGACAGACCGCGTGGCGCGGCTGCTGCTGGAAGGCGTGTCCCCGCAGAACATCCTGTGCCTGACCTACACCAAAGCCGCCGCCGCCGAAATGCAGAACCGCCTGTTCAAACGGCTCGGCGGCTGGGCGATGCTGGACGACACGCCCTTGCGCGCGGACCTTGCGGACCTTGGCGTCGAGGGTGTCATCGCGCCCGAAAAGCTGTCCGCCGCGCGCCGCCTCTTCGCCCGCGCCATCGAAACGCCGGGCGGGCTGAAGATCCAGACAATCCACTCTTTCTGCGCCAGCATCCTGCGTCGTTTTCCGCTGGAAGCCGGGGTCAGTCCGAACTTTCGAGAGATCGAGGATCGCACCGCCGTCCTGATGCGTGGCGAGGTATTGGACGCCATCGCCCTGTCCTCCGACGCACCCTTGCTGGCCGAGGTGCTGCGATATTTCGGTGGCGGCGAGATCGACAAGCTGGTGCGCGAGATCACCAACCGTGCCAATGATTTCGCCCGCCCCGTCGACGAGGCTGTGCTGCGTGACACGCTTGGGATCGCGCCGGGGCAGACGATGGACAGGCTGCTGGCCGACGTCTTCAATCCCGACACGACCGAGATCATTCGCGATCTGATCCCCGCCTGTCGCACCGGGGGCGTCACCGACAACAAGGCCGCCGACAGGTTGGCAGGCGTCAATCTGACCCGGCCGACCGTCGCCGACCTGTTGACGCTGGAAGGTGTCTTTCTGTTCGGAGAGACGGCGGCTGCAGCCTTTGGCCCCAAGATCGGAAAATTTCCAACGAAGGCAATCCAGACCGTCCACCCCGACCTGACCGACGCGCTGAACGGCCTGATGGAGACCGTCGCCGCCCTGCGCGAAGATCGTCAGGCATTGATGGCCTTCGATCGCTCCGTGGCGCTGCACCGTTTCGCGCACGTCTTCGTCCACGCCTATGCGAGAAAAAAGACAGCGCTGGGCGTGCTGGATTTCGACGACCTGATCGGCAAGGCCCGCGATCTCTTGACCGACAAGGCCGTCGCCGCGTGGGTGCTGTTCCGGCTGGACGGCGGCATCGATCATCTGCTGGTGGACGAGGCGCAGGACACCTCGCCGGGGCAATGGGCCGTCGTGCAGCACCTGACGCGCGAATTCGTCAGCGGCGACGGAGCGCGGGACGCACGGCGCACGATCTTTGTCGTGGGTGACAAGAAGCAGTCGATCTATTCCTTTCAGGGGGCCGACCCGGCGGAATTCGACCGGATGCGCGGCTACTTCGACGCCGCGCTACGCCAGATCGAAGACCCCTTGCAGACCCGGACGCTGGCCCACTCTTTCCGGTCCTCCACCGCAATCCTGCGCGTGGTGGACGAAACCTTCGTGCGGGAACGGGCCGAAGGGTTGGGCGATGCGGCGCAGCACATCGCCTTCAACACCGGAATGCCGGGGCGCGTGGACCTTTGGCCGGTGATCAGCCCGGAAAAGGCAGAGGACGATCCCGAAGACGACTGGCTGAAGCCGGTAAACGAGGTCAGCAGCGATCACCATCTGGTGCAGATGGCCGACCGCGTGGCGAAACAGATCAAGCGCATGATCCTGGAAGAGACCTTGCCAGTCCGGCAAGGTGACACCTATGCCCGCCGCCCGGTGCGGGCGGGTGACGTTCTGATCCTCGTGCAAAGCCGCCAGACGCTGCTTTTTCCCGAACTGATCCGCGCCTGCAAACAGCAGGATCTGCCCATCGCCGGTGCGGACGTGTTGCGCGTGGGAGGGGAATTGGCGGTCAAGGACATCGCGGCGCTTCTGCGGTTCCTTGCGTTGCCAGAGGATGATCTCTCGCTTGCCGCCGCTCTCCGATCGCCCTTGTTCGGCGGGACCGAACAGCAGTTGTTCACGCTGGCGCATCGCAGGCCGGAGGGCAGCTTTCTGTGGCCCGCCCTGCGCGAGGCAACGGGGTTCGACGACACGAAGGCCATCATCCGCGACCTGCTGGACCAGGCGGATTTCCTGCGGCCCTACGACCTGATCGCGCGGATGTTGGTGCGGCATGGCGGACGACAGGCCCTGCTGGCGCGGTTAGGGGCAGAGGCGGAAGACGGCATCGACGCATTGCTTGCGCAGGCGCTGGCCTACGAGGCCGACAACACGCCAAGCCTGACCGGCTTTCTGACGTGGATGGACACGGACGACCTGACGGTCAAACGACAGGTTGATACGCAGGGCGACCAGATCCGCGTGATGACGGTGCATGGTGCCAAAGGGCTGGAGGCACCGATCGTGATCCTGCCCGACACCGCGGAACGTCCGAACCTTGTGAAAAACCAGGTGTTGCCGGGCGACGCGCCACTGTGGAAATGTGCGAAAGCCGAGATGCCAGCCGCCATGACCGGCCGCCATGACGCATTGGCGGCGGCACAGGCGCGCGAACGTCTGCGGCTGCTTTACGTCGCGATGACCCGCGCGGAAAGCTGGCTGATCGTCGGGGCGGCCGGCGATCTGGGCAAGTCCGGCACCGCCTGGCACGACATCGTGGCCGAGGGCATGGAACAGGCCGGCGCGTTCGGCGCCCTGGCGGGCGATCTTGCCATACAGCGGGTCGAACACGGGGCTTGGGACGCGGGGGCGGTCCTGCCCGGTCCCGCCCCGCGCATGGCCCGGCAACCTGCCGAAGCCTTGGCGGCCTTACCCGAGGTGCTAAGATCAGAATCGCTTTCACCGTCGAACCTGGGCGGCGACAAGACGATTGCCGGGGAATTCGACGATGGCGATGCGGCATCCCTGATCCGGGGCAGCCTGATCCATCTGCTGCTGGAACATCTGCCCGCCCTGCCCGCCGTGGACCGCCGCCCTGTCGGCCAACGTCTGATCGCGGCCTACCCCGAGGCGGACACGGTTCAGACTGACGACCTGATCGACGCGGCGCTGGGACTGATCGACGCTGCACATCTGTCAGCGCTTTACGCGCCCGAGACGCTGGCCGAGGTCGGTGTGACCGCCGATCTGCCCTCCCTTGGCCGGATGCACGGCAGCATCGATCGGTTGATCGTGACGCCCGACACCGTGACGGCAGTGGATTTCAAGACCAACCGCAACACGCCCGTCGGTGCCGATGACGTGCCGGAAGGATTGCTTCGCCAGATGGGGGCCTATGCCACAGCACTGGCGCAAATCTACCCTGATCGTCACATCCGCACCGCGATCCTCTGGACCCGTACCGCGACCCTGATGGACCTGCCAGCGGCGCTCACCTCTGCCGCCCTCGCCCGGTCGAGCCTTGACCTTCCGCAGGCGCGTTCATAGGTTCCAGCCCTGACATAATCCTATTGGAGAAGCCCCATGGCTACCACCGCCGTCACCGACGCCACCTTCGATGCCGAAGTGCGCCAGTCCGACATTCCCGTCGTCGTCGACTTCTGGGCGGAATGGTGCGGCCCCTGTAAGCAGATCGGCCCGGCGCTGGAAGAAATTTCGGAAGAGATGAAAGGCCGGGTCAAGATCGTGAAGGTGAACGTCGACGACAATCCGAATTCCCCCGCCCAGATGGGCGTGCGCGGCATTCCGGCGCTGTTCGTGTTCAAGAACGGTGAAGTCGTATCGAACAAGGCCGGCGCCGCCCCGAAGGCATCCATCAAGGGCTGGATCGAAGGCGCGATCTGATCGCTTTTTCAAAATGCTGAAGGGCGTCCCTCGGGGCGCCCTTTTTCGTTCAGACCGGCCAGCCGTGTCGACGCAGGACGCCGCGGATCTTGGTTGTGACTTCCTCCTGCGGGCGTCCCGCGTTGATCGACATCTCTTGCAGAAACCACCAGATGTACGACTCGAATCCACCGGAATTGCGCCGGGCAGCAAAGGCCTTGTCCTCGCCGTCCCGCGGCACGTTTCCAGCAATGTGGTGAAAGTCGACCTGCGCGAACAGGACGGCAGGCTTGCGAAAGAAGAAGCCCGCCAGCGCGACCGAGGAATTCTGCGTCACGACCATCTCGCAGGCGTTCAGACAGGTCACCATATCGCGCCGGCTGACGTTCACATTGGGGTAAGCCTTTCCCAGCGTTTCCAGCGCCTTGTGGTCGGCGGCCTCGTAACTTTCATTCGGGTGCAAGGTCACGATGACGTCGCTATCAGGAAATCGCTCTGCGGTGCGGGCGATCATCTCGACCGGGCTGCAAGACTGAAACGACCGATGCTGGCGGACTAGCCCCTGCAATGGGATGTAGATCGGACCGTGGGGCGCGGGCGTGTCGCTGGCATCCGGAAACAGCCGTTTGCGCCAGAATCCAAAGAACTTCTGCGCCTCGACCGCGTCCACCTCCTCCGGCTTGAAGGGGGTCAAGGCGACCTTCCATTCCCAGCGCCGCGCCGACGTCTCAATCTGCCAGAAGGGATAGAAGTAGGACCGGCGCATGGTCAGGGCGCGGGGATGGGTCGGATCGTCCATGTGGAAAAGCGCATAACCGGGCCGACGTTCAGAGGCACGCCGCGCGGCATCGGAATTCGCCTCGAAAAAGACCCGAAGTCGGGCGTCAGAGACTGTTTTCGCGACCAAAGCGATAAAATTATGCCGCCCATCGCGGGCGCTTTGCAGCAGGCCGGGGTCAAGGTAGAATGTCACGTCGCCGGGCTGATCCATCACCGGACGCTAGGGCGCGGCCCTGCGGCGATCAAGGGCCGACCTTGTCCCGTGCAGCTATGGCGTCCATATACCCCTTGCAACAAGACAGGAGGTTCCCATGAGCCGCGAAGACTTCCCCGGCTGGCACGGGACCACGATCATCGGTGTGCGCAAGGGTGGCCGTGTCGTCGTCGCCGGCGACGGACAGGTCAGCCTTGGCCAGACCGTCATCAAGGGCACCGCCCGCAAGGTAAGACGACTGGCCATCAAGGGAACGGATGTCGTCTGCGGCTTCGCCGGATCGACCGCCGACGCCTTTGCCCTGCTCGAACGGCTGGAAAAGAAACTGGAGGCGACGCCGGGACAACTCCAGCGCGCCTGCGTGGAACTCGCCAAGGACTGGCGCACCGACAAGTATCTGCAAAAGCTCGAAGCGATGCTGATCGTCAGTGACGGCCGCGATCTGTACGTCATCACCGGCGCGGGCGATGTGCTGGAACCCGAACATGACGTCACGGCGATCGGATCAGGCGGCAACTACGCCCTCGCCGCAGCGCGGGCCTTGATGGACAGCGACCTTGACGCCGAAGAGATCGCCCGCAAGGCGATGGCGATCGCGTCGGACATTTGTGTCTATACCAACGGCAACCTGACCATCGAAACGATCCAGGGATGATCGACCGCGACGACCTGCGCGCCGCCACGGCTGCCGGTGTCATCAGCGAGGCGCAGGCGGCAACGCTGGCGACGCTCGCCGACAGCCGCCGCGGTGCGCGCGAAGGATTGAGTGCGGGCGACGAGCCCTTCGAACTGTTCAAGGGCTTCAACGAGATCTTCATCGGCGTGGGTCTGGTAATCCTGTCGTCCGGCTGGGTCGCCTTCGTCGGAGTGTTCATCGGGCTGGGCAACCGGAGTGGTGGAGCCTTGACCGGGTTGGTCACGGCTGCCCTTGTCTGGGCGCTGTCGGAATACTTCGTGGTCCGTCGCCGCATGGTCGCACCAGCCATCGCGCTGTCGATCATGTTCGCGCTGACCGCAATCATGAGTTTCGGCATCTTTCTGGCGCAGCCCTTCATGGTCGCGCAGAACGATTTCACCAGCCTGCCCTGGCCTGCCGTCTGCGCGACGCTGGCGGTGCTGGCCTACTGGGCGCGCTTCCGCGTCCCCTTTGCCTTGGCGATCGTGGCCATCGGCCTGTTTGTCATCGGCATCCTGCTGGCCGCCATTGCGCGTGGGTCGCCGGCCGCGTGGGAAGAAATGTTCAAGCTGTCCGCCAGCGGTCCCTTTGCCTGGGTCACCTTGATCCTCGGCCTCGCAGTCTTTGCCGTCGCCATGCGTTTCGACATGTCGGACCCGCACCGTGTCACGCGCAGGTCGGCGAACGGCTTCTGGTTGCACGTCGTCGCGGCCCCTGCCCTCGTGAATACGGTGGCACTGTCGCTACTGGACCAAGGCGGCACGGCGAACCTGATCCTGCTGGTGATCCTCGCGCTGTTTGCCATCGTCGCGATCATCATCGACCGGCGATCGTTCCTGATCGCGGCCATCGGCTATATCGTCGCGCTGTCGTTCACCGTGTTCCGTGGCGACAGTGCGGCCTTGCCGATCCTGCTGCTTGGAATCGTTCTCCTCCTCCTTGGCGCGTTCTGGCAACCGATCCGCGCCACTCTCCTGCGACCGTTGACGGGGGTGCTGCCCCTCGACCGACTGCCGCCTTCCCAGCTGACAAAGGACTGATCATGACCGATCTGACCCCCCGTGAAATCGTGTCCGAACTGGACCGCTACATCATCGGCCAGAACGACGCGAAACGCGCCGTCGCCGTGGCGCTGCGCAACCGCTGGCGGCGCAAGCAGCTGGGCGACGACCTGCGCGACGAGGTCTATCCCAAGAACATCCTGATGATCGGGCCCACGGGCGTCGGCAAGACCGAGATTTCGCGCCGTTTGGCCAAGCTTGCACGGGCGCCCTTCATCAAGATCGAGGCGACGAAATTCACCGAGGTCGGCTATGTCGGTCGGGATGTCGAACAGATCATCCGCGATCTGGTCGAAAGCGCCATCGTGGAAACCCGCGAATGGATGCGCGAGGACGTGAAGACCAAGGCGGTCGATGCGGCGATGGAACGCGTCGTCACCGCCGTCGCCGGCAAGGACGCCCGCGAAGGCACAAGAGAGATGTTCCGCAAGAAGCTGCGCGACGGATTGCTGGACGATACCGTGATCGAGCTTGAGCTGAAGGACACCTCCAACCCCCTTGGCGGGTTCGAAATTCCCGGCCAGCAGCCGGGCATGATGAACCTGGCCGACATGTTCGGCAAGATGTCCGGCGGGCGCACGGTGAAAAAGCGGATGACGGTCGCCGACAGCTATGACGCGCTGATCGCGGACGAAGCGGACAAGCTGCTGGACGACGAATCCGTAACCAAGGCCGCGCTGGAAGCGGTAGAGCAATCCGGCATCGTGTTCCTGGACGAGATCGACAAGGTCTGTGCCAAGTCCGATGCGCGCGGTGCTGACGTGAGCCGCGAAGGCGTGCAGCGCGATCTGCTACCGCTGATCGAAGGCACGACCGTCAGCACGAAGCATGGGCCGATCAAGACCGACCATATCCTGTTCATCGCCTCCGGCGCGTTTCATGTGGCAAAACCGTCTGACCTGCTGCCGGAATTGCAGGGTCGCCTGCCGATCCGGGTCGAACTGCGGGCGCTGACCGAAGAGGACTTCGTGCGCATCCTGACAGAGACGGACAACGCCCTGACCCTGCAATACTCGGCATTGATGCAGACTGAAGGTGTGACGGTCTCGTTCTCGACCGACGGAATTGCAGAACTGGCAAAAATCGCGGCACAGGTGAACGAAAGCGTCGAGAATATCGGTGCCCGCAGGCTTTATACCGTGATCGAGCGTGTTTTCGAGGACCTGTCCTTCACCGCGCCGGACCGGGGTGGCGAAGAGATCGTGATCGACGCCGCCTTTGTCGAAAAGCACTTGGGCGAGATGTCGCGGTCCACCGACCTGTCACGCTACGTGCTTTAGGGCTTTTCTTTCCCGACGTCCGGCGCGAACAAGGCGCATGAGCTTCCTTCGTTTTGTTCGCGCCAACTGGCTGTTCCTGCTGGCGGGATTTACCCTGACCGCGACGTCGTCCTACGGTCAGACGTTCTTCATCTCGCTCTTTGCCGGGCAGATCATGGCCGACTTTGGCCTGACCGACGGGCAATGGGGTGGCATCTACACCCTTGGCACGACGGCCTCTGCGATTGCGATGGTCTGGGCTGGCGCGCTGGTGGATCGGTTCCGCGTCCGCGCGCTGGGGACGGTCGTGTTGCTGGCCCTGGCCGCCGCCTGCCTGTTCATGGCTGCTGTGCCCAACGCGGGGTTGCTGGTCCTGGCGATCTTCTTTCTGCGTCTGTTCGGGCAGGGGATGTCGTCGCATCTGGCCGTCGTCGCGATGGCGCGGTGGTTCACGGCCTCGCGTGGCAAGGCGCTGTCGATTGCGTCGATGGGGTTCGCTGTCGGGCAGGCTGTGCTGCCGATCGTCTTCGTGGCGCTTCTGATGGCATGGGACTGGCGCACGCTTTGGGTCGTGGCCGCCGGGATCGTGCTGCTGACGGTGCCGCTGATGACCGTTCTGCTGCGGCAGGAACGCACGCCACAAAGCATGGCGAAAGACGAACAGGCCGCCGGCATGAACGGGCTGCATTGGACGCGGGGGCAGGTGCTGCGGCATCCGCTGTTCTGGTTGATGGTGCCCGCGTTGATGGGACCGCCTGCCTGGGGCACGGCGCTGTTCTTTCAGCAGGTGCATCTGACAGCCGTCAAGGGCTGGCCGCTGGCTGGCTTCGTCGCATTGTTCCCGCTTTATACCGTTGTCATCATCGCCGCGACCTTTGGCACCGGCTGGGCCATCGACCGGTTCGGCACCGGGCGGATCGTACCGTTCTACATGGTGCCGTTCGCCGCCGGATTCGCGTTGATGGCCGGGGCGCAAAGCCTGTTTGCCGCTGGGGTCGCGTTGTTGGTGATAGGCGTCGGGCAGGGGATGCAATCGACCTTGCCGGCGGCATTCTGGGCAGAGTTCTTTGGCACCCGTCACATCGGGTCGATCAAGGCCGCCGCTGCTGCGATCATGGTCTTTGGATCGGCCATCGGGCCGGGCGTGTCAGGCGTGCTGATCGACTACGGCGTTGATTTCCCCGCGCAAATGTGGGGCTATGCGGTGTTCTTTGTCCTCGCAGCCATTGCCGCGACAATCGGCGTCACAACGGCACGAAGGTCACTTGCGACGGCGTAGATAGACGTAATAGGCGCCGTCGCCACCGTGTTTCAGATGGGCTGGGCGCACCTCCAGCACGGCCTGGGCCAAGGGTGCCAGTTGCAGCCATTGCGGCACATATCGGCGCAACACGCCGCGCCCCTCGGGGGCCCACCCATCGGACACGCGCCCTTTTCCAGTGATGACCAGAACCAGCCGCTTGCCCGAGGCCTGCGCATTCAGGATGAAGGCCATCAGTTCGGGATAAGCCTCGTCCTGATACATCCCATGCAGGTCAAGACGGCCTTCCGGCTTCAGCTTACCCGCCTTCATGCGCAGAAAGTTCTTGGCGTCCATCGCCACGGGCGCTGACCGCAACCGTTCGCGCAGAGGCGGCAGAATGTCGTGGGGGCGCATGATGTCGGCCTTTGCGCCCATGTCGAAGGGTGCCACGGGCGGACGTGGCACCACCTTCTTCGGCGGCGGTTCACTGACCGGGGCAGGTTTCACACGAGTCTGCGGGTGAAGCGGCTTGACCTGCTGGCGGACATGATCCCAAACCGCCTTGTCGTCAGGTGACAGGTGCCGGGGCCGTCGCATCAGTAGGCCAGCGGGTCGCTGACCTTGGCCAGCGCATAGGAAATCGGCATCAGCACGACCATGCGCCCGCCATCCTTGACCGCGCTCGCCGCTTCGCCTGCCGCATCACCGGTGCCGTAATAGACGTCGGCGCGTTGCGCCCCCTTGATGGCCGAACCGGTATCCTGCGCAATCATCAGGCGGCGCAAGGGGACGACGCCATCCTTTTCGATCCAGACCGGCGCGCCAAGGATCGTGATCGCCGGATCGACGGCAATGCTGCGCATCGGCGTGATCGACCGGTTCATCGCGCCAAGCGGCCCTTTGTCGGCAGGCACCTGATCGATGGTGCGAAAGAAGACGTAGGAATCGTTTAGCCAGAGCAGCGCCTGGCCTTCCTCCGGATTGTCCTTGACCCATTGACGGATGACCGGCGACGACACCTGATCGAGGGTAAAGACACCGCGGTCCACCAGCGCCCGCCCGATGGATGTGTAATCGCGCCCGTTTTTGCCGGCATAGCCGACGCGGATCACCCGACCACTGGGAAGACGGATGCGACCCGATCCCTGCACCTGCAAGAAGAACAGATCGACAGGATCCGACAGCCACGCGATCTCCATGCCGCGTTCGGCATAGGGCAAAGCTTCCTCGATCTCGCGCCGGCTGAACACGCCTTCGGTGCCGTCATCCGGCAAGCGGTAGATGGGATAGCGGTAAACCTGGTCCGGGGTCAGGCTGCCGATGATCTCGGGCTCGTAATAGCCGGTGAACAGCATCGGGGTGCCGTCTTCGATCAGGACGGGTTGAAAGAAGGTCTCGAAAAAGTCGCGGGCGGCCGGGCCATCCTTGGCCACGGCACAGAGCTGCGCCCAGTCCGGGCGCGGAATGTCGCCGCAGGTCTGGGTGAAGACGTCCAGCGCCGCCGCGTGATCGTCGTCGGCCCAGCCGTCGAGATCTGCAAATTCAAGGAACGTGTAGCCCGGTTCAGCCATCGCGGCCCCCGTCATGCCAAGGGCCACGAGGGCCGTCCGCGCCAGACCTGCGATCATTCGCCAGTGGCAACAAGCCGCCAGTTCGGATCGGCGCTGTCCATCACCCGGGCAAAGGTCCAGACGTCCTTCTGCCGCTTGATCGCGTTGGCGTCGCCATCGACGATATCGCCATCGTGATCGCGCACCACCCAAGTCATTTCGCCGGTAAAGCGGACCGTCATCTCGGCCTCTTTCGTTTCCGGATCGAAGGTTGCCTCTTTCAGGCTTAGATCGCTGATACCCACGAAGGTCGCCTTGACCGTCAGCCCCTGATCGGCGCGCTGGTGAACCACCTGCTCGAACGCGTCATGGACGTCGGGCGAGATGAAGTTCTTCACCTCGTCCAGATCGCCATGTTCGAACGCCATGAGGATCATTTCGTAGGCGGACCGGGCACCCGTCAGGAACTGCGTCACATTGAAGGTCGGATCGACGCGCTTCATCGCGGCAAGGGCTTGCGCCGTATCGCTGCCGTCCTTGGCGTGATCGGTGATGTCGCGATCGGGACCGCCATCGATCACTTCGAAATTGCCGCGTCTGGGGTCGGGACGTGCCTGATCGGCGGGGATCTGCGGCTTTTCAAATCCCTCGCGTGTGCCAAGTACGCCCCGCAGCCGCAGGATCAGGAACAGTGCAATTCCTGCAAGGACAAGCAACTGGATGATGGGTGCGTTCATGGGATCCTCTTTCCGGGCGGCTGGAAACCGTCGATTGTCTTTCCTATGTAGGTGGCACAGGGGGTCAAGTCCACCTGTCCGCCCGTCTCCGTGACCAAAGGACCCGATATGCGACTTCTTCTGGCCTTCGTCGCCGTGCCATTGATCGAAATCGCCCTGTTCATTCAGGTTGGCGGATTGATCGGGCTGTGGCCGACACTTCTGATCGTGCTGGCTACAGCAATCCTCGGGTCGTGGCTTGTCCGCACGCAGGGGGCCCATGAATTGGGGCGGCTGCGACAGTCGTTCTCGACCTTGCAGGACCCGGCGGAACCGCTGGCCAATGGTGCGATGATCCTGTTCGCCGGTGCGCTGCTGCTGACGCCCGGGTTCTTTACCGATGCCTGCGGTTTCGCGCTGCTGGTGCCGGCGATCCGTGCGCGCGTCTTTCGCGCGATCAAGGCGCGGGTTCGCTTTACGCAGTTCGAGATGGGGCCGCAGCCGCAACGACCGGCACATCCGGATGATCGCGTCATCGATGGAGAATTCGAGACGATCGACCCTGAAAAACGACCGACGCACGGCCCCTCCGGCTGGACCCGGCATTGAGCAAACGGCTGTCGCCTGATATGTCCAGCCCCAACCCGTGTTGAGGAGACAAACCGATGGCCGATAATGAGACCCCCGAAGCCAAGACCCCGCAGCAGCCCGCCCAGCCGCCTGTGGTCACGAACCGTATCGTCGCGCAATACGTGCGTGACATGTCGTTCGAGAACATTTTGGCCCAAAAAGGCATCACCGGCGATGCGACGCCCGACATTCAGGCCCGTGTCGATGTCGATGCCCGCAAGCGCGGGGCAGAGGATCAGTTCGAGGTCATCACCAAGCTGAACATCACCAGCAAGACCAAGGAAAAGGGCGAAACTCTTTTCGTGCTCGAGATCGACTATGCCGGCGTGTTCCAGATTTCCGGCGTGCCCGACGAACAGATGGGGCCGTTCCTGATGATCGAATGCCCGCGCCTCGTCTTTCCCTACCTGCGCAAGCTGGTCGCAGATCTGACCCGCGAAGGCGGATTCCAGTCACTGAACCTTGAACAGTTCGACTATGTCGCACTGTATCGCGCAAAGCTGGCGGCCCAGATCGAAGCGCAGAAGAAGGCGCAGGCCGACCAGCCGATCAACTAGGCGAACTTTTTCCACACCGCGCCGTTGCCCAACTTGGCCACAAAGGCATCGTGGGCGGCGGCTTCTTCTGCCGTTAGGCGCGGGGGCAGGGGTGTTTCACGGGGAACCGGTCGCCACTGCGCCGAAGTATCCGTCGCGGATGCCTTGCCGGACTGGGCGGACAGCGCAAAGTCAGGCTGCCGGCCACCGATCAGCTCCAGATAGACTTCCGCCAGGATTTCGCTGTCCAGCAACGCCCCGTGCAGCGTCCGCGCGTCATTGTTGATCCCGAACCGGCGGCACAAAGCGTCCAGCGAGGCCGGTGAGCCCGGAAACCGCCGCCGCGCAATGGCCAACGTGTCGAGGGCGCGATCCAGCGGAATCAGGGGCTTGTTCACCCACCCAAGCTCCGCATTCAGGAATTTCATGTCGAAGGCGGCGTTGTGGATCACCAACTTTGCGTCGTTCCCAATGAAATCGATGAAATCCTGCGCGATGCTGGCAAAAACCGGCTTGTCGCGCAGGAACTCTTCACTCAACCCATGCACCTCGAATGCGCCCTGCGGCATTGAGCGTTGCGGGTTGATGTACTGGTGATAGGTCCGGCCCGTCGGCATGTGATTAACCAATTCCACCGCGCCGATCTCGACAATGCGGTCGCCGTCTTCAGGCTCGAAACCGGTGGTCTCGGTGTCCAGAACGATTTCACGCATGTTGTTTCCCCGTCAGGTCGAAGATGAGGTTTTGCACGGCCTGACGGGTCGCGTCCAGTGTCAGAGTCTCGATCACCACATCGGCGCGGGCGCGCTTTTCGGCGTCAGGCATTTGGCGCGACAGGATCAGGTCAAGCGTCGCTTGCGTCATGCCGGGCCGGGCCAGGACGCGGGCCGCCTGCACCTCTGGCGGGGCTGTCACGACAAGAACCGTATCAAGCCACCCGTCGGCCCCCGTCTCGAACAGAAGCGGGATGTCGAGGACGATCAGGTCACTGCCATGATCCGCGATAAAGGCATCGCGTTCAGCTTTCACCAGCGGATGTACGACAGCTTCGAGGGTTTTCAATGCGCCGTCATCCGCATGCAGAATCTCGTTCAGGGCCGGGCGGGACACGGCACCGTCGATCACTGCTTGGGGAAATATCTTCGCGATAGGGTCGACCGCCGATCCGCCGGCGGCGTAAAGGCGGTGAACGGTGGCGTCGGCGTCCCAGACGGGCACGCCCGCATCGCGAAACATCTGGGCGGTCGTGCTTTTGCCCATGCCGATGGACCCGGTCAGTCCCAGCAGATGGGTCATGAAAGAACAGCGGCCCGCAGGGCGTCGTCGACCTCTGGTCGCTTGCCGAACCACCGCTCGAACCCCGGCACACCCTGATGCAACAACATGCCCAGGCCGTCCACGGTAACGCAGCCCATCGCCGCCGCTCTCTGCAAAAACAATGTCTGAAGCGGCGCATAGACGATATCGGTGACGATCGTGTTCGGCTGAAGCCCATCCAGCGGCACGCGAAGCTCTGGCTGGCCGGTCATGCCCAGGGATGTAGTGTTGATGACGATGGCGGCATCTTCCATCACGTTGCCAGCCTGCACCCAGTCCACAATCTTGATCCGCTGTCCGAATTCGGCCTTCAACGCCTCCGACTTGGCGCGCGTGCGATTAGAGAGGAGGATCGTTGGCACGCCAGCATCCGCAAGTGCCACGATGATCGCCCGCGCGGCACCTCCAGCCCCGAGAACAACGGCCGGACCGGCCTTCGGGTCCCAGTCGGGCACAGCTTGCCGAACGTTGGCCATGAAGCCGTAGCCGTCCGTGTTGTCGCCATAGATCGTACCATCCTCGCGAAAGATCAACGTGTTGACGGCACCAATCAGAATCGCGCGATCCGACAGATGATCCGTAAACCGCATCACGGCAGCCTTGTGCGGCAGGGTGACATTCGTACCGACGAACCCCATGCGAGGCAGGGCGCGGACCACCGTTTCAAGATCGCCTTCGGCCACTTGAAGCGGGACGTAGTCGCCACGGATGCCATAGCGACGGAGCCAATGCCTGTGCATCAGCGGCGATCGGGAATGACCGATGGGATTGCCGATCACACCGGCGAGGGGAACTGCAGGGCGCATCATGCGGTCAATGTCCCGCGCAGCGCGAGATAAGACAAGAGCTCCAGCAAAGGCAGGCCGAGGATGTTGAAATAATCTCCCTCGATGCGATGAAAGAGCCGCACCCCCTCAGCCTCGATCTGATAGGCCCCGACGCAATGGCGGATGTCGTCCCAGTTGCGGGTGACATAGTCCTGCAGATAGGCGTCCGAGGCGTCGCGCACGTGCAGACGGACGACGCCCACGTGCCGCCAGACCGGCTTGCCGGCCTGATAGATGACGGCGGCCGACAGGAGTTGATGCACGTCACCGCGCAGGGCCTGCAATTGCGCAACGGCCTGGTCGGGGTCGGCGGGCTTTGACAGAATGGCTGTGCGGTGGGCCAGCACCTGATCGCAGCCGATCACGAGGGCGTCCGGGTTGCGGGTGGACACCTTGGCCGCCTTCATCTCGGCCAGGGCATCCGCGATGTCGCGTGGCGAAGCGCCGTCGGCAATCAGCGCGTCGCGCATGGCGTCTTCGTCGACGCGGGCCGGCTGGACGGTGAACGCCACACCGGCGTTACGCAGAAGCGTCGCGCGCATGACAGAGCCGCTGGCCAGAATGATGGCATCAGGCATGTGGACAACTCCGGGACAACCACGGGACGGCAACGGTGGCTTTCTGCGGCGTCAGGCGATGCGACGCAAGTGCGGCGTGACGGTTCGGATAACCTTCACGTTGATGAACAAGTTCTTAACGTGGGGAACGAACAAGTAGGGTGTGTGCACAAGTTCAAGCTGACGATGGAGTCAAGTGTTAATGAGGTGTTATTATTCCGGACTTAACGACGCAAATCATTGAAATAAATCATTTATATTTTTGATGGTATGTTCCGCTTGATCGTATTCAGTCAAATCAGTTGGGGACAAGTCTGTCCATGGAATTTTGATCCACAGATTCTGGGCCTCCCTAAATCATCATCATCTTTCTTTTCTCTCTTTATTCTTTAAAGAGGCGAGGACAGCGGACGGGGATAAGATCATGGAATGGCTCGCGCCGTATTACACGTGGATCAAGGCTCTGCATGTCATGGCCGTCATTGCCTGGATGGCAGGCCTGTTCTATCTTCCCCGACTTTTCGTCTACCATGCAGAAAAGGCCGTTGTGGGATCAGAGCTTGATCGGACCTTTCGTGTGATGGAACTGAAGTTGCTGCGCGTCATCATGAATCCGGCGATGATCACCGCCTGGGTCTGCGGTCTGCTGCTGATCGCGATGGGTGGCCTGGATTTTGGTGCGGTCTGGGGATGGGCGAAGATCGTGGCCGTGATCGCGATGACGGCCGCACATATCTGGATGGCGGCCCGCCGGCGCGAGTTTGCGGCAGGTCAGAACTCGCGGTCCGGTCGCAGCTATCGCATCGCGAACGAGGTGCCGACGCTCCTGATGGTCGTGGCTGTCATCGCCGTGATCGTCAAGCCGTTCTGAGCCGTCGTTGACTTTGCATCGCGGGCCGCTTAACTGTACGGCGCGCATCCCGTCCGGGTGTCTTGCGTCTTCCCGACCTGACCTCTTTGAAACGCCCTGAGCGGCGCTGGAACCTTACCCATGTCCGAACACCGTTTGAACCTTGCCGACCTGAAGGCCCAAAGCCCGAAGGACCTTCTGTCGATGGCTGAAGAGCTCGAGATCGAGAACGCGTCGACGATGCGCAAGGGCGACATGATGTTCGCGATCCTGCGTGAACGCGCGGATGAGGAATGGCTGATCGGCGGCGATGGCGTGCTGGAGGTGCTTCAGGATGGCTTCGGGTTTCTGCGGTCACCCGAAGCCAACTATCTGCCGGGTCCGGACGACATCTATGTGTCACCGGACATGATCCGGCAGTATTCGCTGTCAACGGGTGACACGGTCGAAGGGACCATGAAGGAACCCAATGACAACGAACGTTATTTCGCGCTGAAGACTGTCGAAAGGATCAATTTCGAAGATCCCGAAAAGACCAAGCACAAGGTCGCCTTCGAGAACTTGACGCCGCTTTATCCCGATGAGCGGCTGAAGATGGAAGTCGATGCTGAGCACGACAAAAAGGACCGGTCCGCCCGCATCATCGACCTGGTCTCGCCGATCGGCAAAGGCCAGCGGTCGTTGATCGTGGCCCCACCGCGGACCGGTAAGACCGTGCTGTTGCAGAACATCGCCCATTCCATCGAGAAGAATCACCCGGAAATATACCTGATTGTCCTGTTGATCGACGAACGCCCGGAAGAAGTCACCGACATGCAGCGCAGCGTTAAAGGGGAGGTCGTGTCGTCGACCTTTGACGAACCCGCTTCGCGCCACGTCGCCGTGTCAGAGATGGTGATCGAAAAGGCAAAGCGGTTGGTGGAACACAAGCGGGACGTGGTGATTCTGCTGGACTCGATCACGCGCCTCGGACGGGCCTTCAACACGACGGTGCCGTCGTCGGGTAAGGTGCTGACCGGTGGTGTCGACGCGAACGCTCTGCAGCGACCCAAGCGGTTCTTCGGTGCGGCGCGCAATATCGAGGAAGGCGGATCGCTGACGATCATCGCGACAGCACTGATCGACACAGGTTCGCGGATGGACGAGGTAATCTTTGAAGAGTTCAAGGGCACCGGCAACTCCGAGATCGTTCTGGATCGCAAGGTCGCCGACAAGCGCGTGTTCCCGGCGATGGATATCCTCAAATCCGGTACCCGCAAGGAAGAATTGCTGGTCGAAAAGGCCGATCTTGCCAAGACCTACGTCCTGCGTCGAATCCTGAACCCGATGGGCACGACGGATGCGATCGAATTTCTGATCGGCAAGCTGAAGCAAACCAAGACGAACGCCGATTTTTTCGACTCGATGAACACCTGATATCTGCAAACCAACAACGGGTTACGCGATGGATACGATCTATGCTCTCGCTTCGGCACCCGGCCGGGCGGGCGTGGCCGTATTCCGGATCTCTGGTCCTGAAGCGGTCGAAATCGCAGGGGCAATGCTGTCGAATTTGCCCCCGTCGCGCGGAGTAAGACGGCTTTTTGACGCCAATGGTGCTGTCATAGATGAAGCACTCGTTCTCTATTTTGCAGAGAATCACAGCTTCACGGGCGAAACTGTCGTGGAATTTCAATCGCATGGAAGCATGGCAGTTGTAGCGGCCGTATCTGCCCGGGTTGCAGAACTGGGCGGCCGTATGGCAGAGCCTGGCGAGTTCACCCGGCGCGCGCTGGAGAACGGGCGGCTTGATCTTGCGCAGGTGGAAGGTCTTGCCGACTTGATCGACGCCGAGACCGAGGCGCAGCGCAAGCAAGCGCTTCGGGTGTTCCAGGGTTCTCTGGGACACACCGCCGAACGTTGGCGAACGGACCTTATTCGGGCTGCTGCTCTGATCGAAGCCACCATTGATTTTGTTGATGAAGACGTGCCCATCGACGTTTATCCTGAAGTTTCAATCCTGTTGACCCGCACCCTTGCCGATATGACCAGAGAAATAGCTGGTGCGGGTATCGCCGAACGCATTCGGCACGGCTTCGAGGTCGCTATCGTGGGACGCCCGAACGTGGGAAAATCGACCTTGCTGAATCGCCTTGCCGGACGCGCTGCGGCGATTACGTCGGAAATTGCTGGAACAACCCGGGACGTCATTGAAGTGCGGATGGATCTGGCTGGTCTTCCAGTGACGCTTCTGGATACAGCCGGGGTCCGGGATACTGTGGACCGAGTTGAACAACTTGGGGTGCAACTTGCACAAGACCGTGCGCGTGCGGCTGATCTACGCATTTTCTTGGTGGAGGCTGGGGACGTACCACCCATTGCCCCAGTCGACGGCGATCTGGTGTTGCAGGCAAAGGCGGACCTAGGGGGTCTGGGCGTCTCTGGATTGACGGGGGCGGGTGTTGACAAGATGGTCGGTCGCGTCACCGAAATTCTAAAGGCGCGCGCTGTCGGGGCAGGCTTGGCAGTGCGAGATCGTCATCGCCAAGCCATTCAGTCCGCCACATTAGCAATTGGATCTGTACAGAACGGAATGCGGTTGGGCGCCTCGGCAGATCTTTTGGCCGATGACATTCGTGCAGCCTTGCGTGCGGTTGACATGATCGTTGGTCGGGTAGATGTAGAAGACCTTCTCGACGAGATATTCAGCAGTTTTTGCATCGGAAAGTGAGGATGTTTCACGTGAAACATTTTGACGTCATTGTTGTCGGAGGAGGCCATGCGGGTTGCGAGGCCGCGTTGGCTTCCGCGCGTACGGGCGCTTCAACGGCCCTCATCACGATGTCGTTGCAAGGCATTGGTGTCATGTCGTGCAACCCCGCAATTGGCGGCTTGGGAAAAGGGCATCTCGTCAGAGAAATAGATGCACTTGGCGGTGCGATGGGACAAGTCGCTGATGCGTCTGGCATCCAGTTTCGCCTCTTGAATCGCACAAAGGGTCCAGCTGTGCAGGGTCCTCGTACCCAGTCCGACCGCATTCTGTATCGCGCTAGCATGCAGGATACGATGCGTCGTCAAGCGAATTTGACGTTGATCGAAGGCGAAGTTACCGACTTTGGCGTCGCAGGCGGCGCAATCTCGCAAGCCATCATGGCGGACGGTACGGCATTGAATTGCCGGGCCATGGTGCTGACCACAGGGACGTTTCTACGCGGCGTGATCCATATCGGAGACGTCACATCAGCCGGTGGCCGAATGGGCGACAAGGCGTCGGTGCGAATGGCGCAGCGCCTGGATGCGATGGATCTTGCGATGGGTCGCCTTAAAACCGGGACGCCACCACGATTGGACGGCAAGACGATTGCTTGGGACCGGCTAGAGAAGCAGCTTGGCGATGACGAGCCTTCACTATTTTCATTCATGCCGCAGTCCACGACCATACCTCAAGTTGCTTGCGGCATCACCCACACGAACGAAAAGACGCATGACATAATTAGGGCCAATCTATCCCGGTCGGCAATGTATGGTGGTCATATCAAGGGCGTCGGGCCGCGATATTGTCCGTCGATCGAGGATAAGGTCACGCGATTTGCGGAGAAGTCGTCCCACCAGATCTTTCTGGAACCGGAAGGTCTGACGACAGATACCGTCTATCCAAACGGCATTTCGACGTCACTGCCCCCCGACGTTCAGGACGACTACGTTCATTCGATCCCGGGTTTGGAAAAGGCTGTCATCCTGCAACCAGGCTACGCCATCGAGTACGATTTTATCGATCCCCGCAATCTGAATTCCGGATTGGATCTCAAGGCATGTCACGGTCTTTATCTGGCGGGTCAGATAAATGGCACGACAGGGTATGAAGAAGCTGCAGCACAGGGATTGGTTGCGGGATTGAATGCCGCGCGACGGTCGCGCGGAGAGGAAGCTGCCAATTTCAGCAGAACAACGTCCTATATCGGCGTGATGATTGATGACCTTACGACGAAGGGCGTCACTGAACCGTACCGAATGTTCACCTCTCGGGCAGAATTCAGGCTTGCATTGCGGGCTGACAATGCTGACCAGCGATTGACGGAAATCGGGCATCAGCTCGGCCTGATCGATAGCTTGCGTTGGGATGCGTTCGATCGGAAAATGAATTCCATCAAAGCCTCTACCGTTCGACTCGAAGCATTGACGGTGTCGAGCGGCGACCTCGTCAAAGCTGGCATAAATGTCAGTTCTGACAGCCCAAATCGATCAGGGCTGGCAGCGCTGTCTTTAGCAGATTGCAGTTTTGAATCGCTGGTTGGCGTGATCCCGGAACTCGCAGATATCGAGCCGGAAGTGGGTCGGCAGATTCGCAATGATGCGCTTTACCTTACCTATATCAAACGGCAGGCCCGCGATGTCGAAGCGCTCCGACGCGATGAAACACTTCGTATTCCCGACAATTTCTCATACGATGACCTTCCGGGGCTCTCGAACGAAATTACCATCAAATTAAGGCGCACCCAGCCGCGTAACATGGCCCAACTTGCGGCAATGGAAGGGATGACGCCCGCCGCGACTTTGCTCGTTTCGGCTGCCATTCGGCGTAGCGCCATGAAGGCGGCTGGATGACAAGTCATTCGCTCGAGCAGCTTGATGTTTCACGTGAAACAATTGAACGGCTGAGGACGTATCACGATCTATTGCTGAAATGGACCTCAGCCATCAACCTGATCTCACGATCCACTGTCAGCGACGCATGGGATCGGCACATCGTGGATTCTGCCCAACTTTTTAAGCTACTTCCGCCGAATGCGACAATGCTCGTCGACATTGGTAGCGGTGGTGGCTTACCTGGCCTTGTGCTGGCAATTATGGCATTGGAGCAACGCCCCCGGCTTCAGACGATCCTTATTGAAAGCGATCAGCGCAAAGCGACGTTCCTACGTGCGGTTGTCCGAGATCTTTCTTTGAATGCGGAGGTCAGAGCAGTCCGCATCGAGTCCGTTACGGACATCGCGTGCGACGTCGTTACCGCCAGAGCACTGGCTCCGCTCCCGGAGCTCTTGCCATTCGCAAAAGCTTTGATGAAACCTGAAGGAGTGGCTTTGTTTCAGAAAGGGAAAGGCGCTGGAGAGGAATTGACGTCAGCACGCCAGAAGTGGAAATTCGAGGTGGAGATCCACCCCAGCCTGACAGATCCCGACGGACGCATCCTTGAGATCAAGGACATCGCCCGTGCCGACCAGTAGAACCGCTGAGGCACGCATTCTTGCCGTGGCCAATCAGAAAGGCGGCGTCGGAAAAACGACTACGACCATCAATCTTGGAGCGGCTCTGGCCGAGTTGGGCAAGAACGTTCTTTTGATCGACCTTGATCCGCAAGGCAACGCATCGACCGGTCTCGGGATCGGTGCCGAAAAACGGACCGTAACGACATACGACTTCCTTGTCGGTGACGCGACTCCAGCGGACGCCGTGCAAACGACAACGGTCCCCGGTCTGTCGATCATCCCGGCGACGACCGATCTTAGTTCGGCTGATATCGAATTAATATCGAACGAAAAACGTTCATTTCTGCTGTTCGATGCACTGCGTCAGCTGCCGATGGATGCATTTCAGTTCGATTACATCCTGATCGATTGCCCACCATCTCTGAACATTCTGACCGTGAACGCCATGGTCGCCGCCCATGCGGTCATCGTCCCTCTGCAAAGCGAATTCTTTGCGCTTGAAGGCCTGTCACAGCTGATGCTGACAATCCGCGAAGTGCGACAGGCAGCGAATAAGAACCTTCGGATCGCCGGCGTGGTGCTGACCATGTATGACCGACGCAACAACCTGTCACAGCAAGTCGAGGCGGACGCCCGCGAGAACCTGGGCGAGCTGGTATACAGGACGATCATTCCGCGGAATGTCCGGCTTAGCGAGGCACCGTCCTTTGCAATGCCGGTGCTGACCTATGACAGCAATTCCGCCGGTGCGCAGGCCTATCGTGATCTCGCGGTCGAGGTCATGGCTAAAGACACCCATGCGATGAGAAGGGTCAGCTAATGGCAATCACTCCCAAAACCCGTGGTCTTGGACGCGGACTTTCCGCACTTATGGCAGATGTAGCGTCTGACCAGACAGATACTACCACATCTACCAGACGCCGCGCTGATCTGACGGTAGCTGTCGAGCGAATCAGACCCAACCCCGATCAGCCCCGCCGGACCTTCGATGCTGATGCTTTGGCGGACCTTGCCAATTCAATTCGGGAAAAGGGTATTATTCAGCCCCTGATCGTCCGCGTCGCACCCGAAGACCCCGACCTGTTCGAAATCGTTGCGGGTGAGCGCCGCTGGCGAGCCGCGCAAATGGCGCAGCTTCACGAATTGCCCGTGCTCGTGCGCGAGTTCAACGACACCGAAGTGCTGGAAATCGCGATCATCGAGAACATCCAGCGCGCCGACCTCAATCCGGTCGACGAGGCTGCCGGATACCGCCAATTGATGGAGCGATTTGGCCACACGCAGGAACAGCTGGCGACCGCCCTCGGCAAAAGCCGCAGCCATATCGCCAATCAGATGCGCCTACTTCAGTTGCCTACGGAGGTTCTCGAATGGCTGTCGGACGGCAAGCTGTCGGCGGGACATGCCAGGACCCTCGTGGGGCATCCTGATGCCAAATCATTGGCGCAGCAGATGATCGCCAAGCAGATGTCAGTGCGCGAGGCCGAGCGTCTGACAAAGAAGGACCCTACTGCCGAACGCTCGTCCAAGCCGTCGCGCAGCCGGGAAAAGGACCCCGATACCGTCATGCTGGAGAGGGAGCTTTCCGCCGCGCTGCGCATGGGCGTCACTATCGATCACGCGGCGGGGCAGGAGGGTGGCAAACTGACGATCGCCTACAAGTCACTGGCGCAGCTTGACGATCTGATGCGGCAATTGACCGGCGACTAGTCCACCAGCAGACTACGCAGCACACCGTTTAGCACCGGACGCCCGGCAGGAGTGACGCGCAGTCGATCCGGGTCGTCGGCCAGCAACCCCATCGCCACCAGGTCATGCACCTGCGTCGCGTCTGGATCGAATCCATTCGCCCGCAGCCGGTCGCGTTCAATCCCTTCGCGCAACCGCAGACCCATCAACAGCAACTCCGTGCGATGGTGTCCGGCAGTCACGATCTCGCGCGGCGCTTCGCCTGCGCCGGTTCGTTCGACTTGCAACAGCCAGGGCAGGGGCTCCAGACCCGTCGACGTTGCCCAGCGGACGCCATCCGTCGTCAGACGGCCCTGCGCGCCCGGACCAATCCCGATGTAGTCGCCAGATTGCCAATAGATGCCGTTGTGAATGCTTGCGGCACCCTGGCGGGCGTGGTTGGAAATCTCGTAGCCATCCAGCCCGGCCGCGCCGCACATCTCTTGCGTCATCAGATACATGTCGGCACCCAAGTCGTCATCCGGCAGGCCGCGCAATTGACCGACCGCTGCACGGGCACCAAAGACCGTGCCATCCTCGACGGTCAGTTGATAGAGCGACAGGTGGTCGACGGCCAATGTCAGGGCCTGTCCAAGCTCGGTCTTCCAGTCAGCCAGGCCTTGATCCTGACGCGCATAGATCAGATCAAAGCTCACCCGGTCGAACACGCTCCGCGCGATGTCGAAGGCGCGCATCGCTTCCTTCGCGCTGTGCATCCGTCCCAGTCGTCGCAGATCACCGTCGTTCAGCGCCTGCACGCCCAGAGACACGCGGTTGACGCCCGCCGCGCGGTAACCGGCAAAGCGACCGGCCTCGACCGAAGTGGGATTCGCCTCCAAGGTGATTTCGATATCGTTCGCTGTCGGCCATGTCGCGCGGATCTGGCGAATGATCGCATCCACCAATTCGGGGGACATCAGGCTTGGCGTGCCGCCGCCGAAGAAGACGGATTGCAGGACCCGTCCTTCAGTTTCTTGCCCAAGACGTGCGATCTCACTGAGGTATGCAGCCTGCCAGCGGGCTTCGTCGATGTTTGCCACGACGTGAGAGTTGAAGTCGCAATAGGGGCATTTCGCCTTGCAGTACGGCCAGTGCAGGTAAAGCCCGAAGCCACCTGCGCGCCAATCGTCCGGGGGGATCATGTCAGGCAAAGCAGCCAGCCAGCAGTTTGGCAAAGGCATCGGCTCGGTGGCTGATCCGGTTCTTTTCCCAGCGGTCCATTTCGCCGAAGGTCACATTGCTCCCCTCCGGCTGAAAGATCGGGTCATAGCCGTGACCTTGACCGCCGCGCGGCGGCCAGACGATCTGTCCCGGCATCACGCCCGGAAATACTTCGTCATGCCCATCGGGCCAGGCCAGGACCAGGGTGCAACAGAACCGCGCCGTGCGTGGGAACGCGGCGTTGGCCGCCTCGAGCGCGTCCCAGGCCCGCTGCATCGCGATACCAAAGTCGCGGCCGGCGGGCGTTTCGGCCCAGTCCGCAGTCCGAACACCGGGCGCGCCGTTCAAGCCGTCAATCTCGATCCCGCTGTCGTCGGCCAGTGCCGGCAGACCCGTCGCCTTTGCCGCGGCATGGGCCTTGATCCGGGCATTGCCGACGAATGTCTCTTCGGTCTCGTCCGGTTCCGGCAAACCGTGATCCGCGTTCGACGTCAGGGTGACACCGTAGGGCGACAGCAGATCGGCAATTTCCTCGAGCTTGCCCGCATTATGCGTCGCGATCACCAGTTGGGTGCCGTCGAACCGGCTCACTTCACCGCCTCCAGCTGCACACGGTTCAGTTCACCGACCCCGGCTTCGGCCAGGTCCAGCAGGCGGTCCATTTGGGCACGGCTGAAGGTGGCACCCTCTGCCGACATCTGCACCTCGACCAGCTTGCCAGCCGTCATGATGAAGTTGCCGTCGACGCCCGCCTCGCTGTCCTCGGGGTAGTCGAGGTCAAGGATCTCCTGCCCGGCGTAGATGCCGCATGAAATCGCCGCTACCGGATCGATCAGCGGATCAGAAATCACGATCCCGGCCTTCATCAATTGGTTGACCGCCAGCTTCAGCGCGACCCATCCACCGGTGATCGACGCGCAGCGCGTGCCGCCGTCGGCCTGGATGACGTCGCAGTCCACCGTGATCTGCCGTTCGCCCAGCGCGACACGATCCACGCCAGCCCGCAACGACCGCCCGATCAGACGCTGGATCTCCTGAGTCCGTCCGCTTTGCCCGTTCTTTGCCTCGCGCCGCATCCGCGTGTGGGTGGCACGCGGCAGCATCCCGTATTCCGCCGTGACCCAGCCCAGCCCAGAATTCTTCAGAAACGGCGGCACGCGTTCGTCGATCGTCGCGGTGCACAGCACATGGGTGTCGCCCATGCGGATCAGGCAGGACCCCTCGGCATGGCGCGTGACGCCGGTTTCGATGCTGACGTCACGCATTTGGTCGATCTTCCGGCCGGAGGGGCGCATGGGCTGGTCCTTTCAAGGTTGCGTTCGTCGGATACGCCGCCCATCTATGAAATCCAAGCCCGATTGACGCGACGCACCCAGACGCTTTAATGGCCCAGCCCCCGCATACGGAACCCCATGCCCGACCGTACCCCCAAGATCGACGACATGAACGCCCGCTCGCGCGAGGTCTTCCGCCGCATCGTCGAAGGCTACCTTGAAACGGGCGTGCCGGTAGGGTCTCGCAGTCTGACCCGGACGATGACCGAACAGGTCAGCGCCGCGACGATCCGCAACGTCATGAACGACCTTGAATACCTCGGCCTGCTGGGTAGCCCGCATGTCAGCGCCGGGCGCGTGCCGACCCAGCTTGGCCTACGGATGTTCGTCGACGGCCTGCTGGAGGTGGGTGATCTGTCCGGGGAGGATCGGTCCCGGATCGACCAGACGCTTGGCACCGGCGACGACGACGTGGCAACGATGCTCGACCGGGTCGGCTCTGCGCTGTCCGGCGTCACGCAGGTCGCAAGCCTCGTGCTGACGCCCAAGCACGAGGCCCCGATCCGTCACATCGAGTTCGTCTCGCTGTCAACGACCCGCGCGCTCGTGGTGCTGGTCTTTGCCGACGGTCACGTCGAAAACCGGCTGTTCACGCCGCCCTTGGGCCAGACTCCCAGTTCAATGCGTGAAGCGGCAAATTTCCTGAACGCCATTGCCGAAGGCCAGACCCTGTCGACCCTCGGGGCCGTCATCGCACGTGAAATCAAGGCGCGGCGCCAAGAGATCGATACCCTTGCGGCAGAGCTTGTCCAGTCCGGTGCGGTCCTGTGGGAAAACGAAGGCGAACAGAACGAACGTCTGATCGTGCGCGGGCGCGGCAATCTGCTGGCCGATCCCGAACAGGCCGGCAACATCGACCTGATCCGCAGCCTCTTTGACGATCTGGAACGCAAGCGCGACATCGCGCAATTCCTGGAACTGGCCGAGGATGGCGACGGCGTGCGCATCTTTATCGGGTCAGAAAACAAACTTTTCTCACTTTCGGGTTCCTCTCTGGTCGTTTCTCCTTATATGAACGCCGACCGCAAGATCATTGGCGCCGTGGGCGTCATTGGTCCCACCCGGCTGAATTACGGGCGCATCGTGCCCATCGTGAACTACACAGCACAGCGGGTCGGCCAGATGATCGCCGACCGCACCTGACAGGAAGTGACCATGTCCGACGAGAATACCGAACCGATGACCCTTGACGAGATGGCCGCCGAAGGCGACGCCATGGATGCGGCGGGCGAAGAGGTTCTGGCCCGCATTGCGACCCTCGAAGCGGAACGCGACGAGATGCGCGACAAGTTCATGCGCGCGCTCGCCGATGCCGAGAACACGCGCAAGCGGGCCGACCGCGACCGCAAGGAAGCCGAGAACTACGGGTCTTCCCGCATGTCGCGCGATCTGTTGCCGGTCTACGACAACCTGCGTCGCGCATTGCAGTCGGCGGAAGAGGCCGATCAGGCCGCCAATGCCGCGCTGCTCGAAGGCGTGGAACTGACGATGAGAGAGCTGATCTCGGTTTTCAAGAAGCACGGTATCGACCCCATCGTGCCGCAGGTCGGCGACAAGTTCGATCCGAACCTGCACCAAGCCATGTTCGAAGCCCCAGTGCCCGGCACCAAGTCGGGTCACATCATCCAGGTGTCGACCGAAGGTTTCATGCTGCATGACCGACTGCTGCGCCCCGCGCAGGTCGGCGTGTCGTCCATGCCCGCGAGCTGATTTCGCCGCGCCTTGCGCGGCGACCCGGGGGGGGCTTTGCCCCCGGACCCCCAGGATATTTTTGACCAGAAGAAGCGTGGGTCGGCACAGTGCTGCTATTTGCCGGTCGTGTCCTTCAGCAACTCTCTCAACTCATAGACCAGCGCCAAGGCGTCTTTCGGTGACAGATCGTCCGGCAGGATGTCACGCAGCCGATCCTCGATGAGCGAGTGTTTCACGGGCACCGGTGGCGGGGACGGGGTGGCGGCAAATAGCGGCAGGTCGTCGATGACCGCCCGTCGCGCAGCACCGCCTTCGCGTTCGCCTTTTTCCAGTGCATCCAGTACGACCTTGGCACGGGCGACGACAGCGGCGGGCAGGCCGGCCAATCGCGCGACCTGCACGCCATAGCTACGGTCGGCGGTGCCCTTTCTGACCTCATGTAGAAAGATCACGTCGCCCTCCCACTCCTTCACGCTGACGGTCGCGTTGTCGACGCCCGCCAGCTTGGCCGATAGGCTGCTCATCTCGTGGTAGTGGGTGGCGAACAGGGCGCGGCAGCGGTTCACGTCGTGCAGGTGTTCCAGCGTGGCCCAGGCGATCGACAGGCCGTCATAGGTTGCGGTGCCGCGCCCGATCTCGTCCAGGATCACAAGCGCGCGGTCGTCCGCCTGATTGAGGATCGCAGCGGTTTCGACCATTTCGACCATGAACGTGGATCGGCCCCGCGCCAGATCATCGCTGGCACCGACGCGGCTGAAGATCTGGCTGACGATGCCGATCCGGGCTGCGGTGGCCGGCACGAAGGCTCCCATCTGCGCCAGCACGGCGATGAGGGCGTTCTGGCGCAGATAGGTCGACTTGCCGGCCATGTTCGGCCCCGTCAGCAGCCAGATCGGTGTCTCGGTCAGGTCGCAGTCATTTGCGACAAATGGCGCGCCGGATTTGCGCAGAGCGTCTTCGACCACCGGATGCCGCCCGCCGGTCACGTGAAACGCGCGGCTGTCGTCGATCACGGGCCGCACCCAGCCGTCTTGCCGCGCCAGATGCGCCAGTGCGGCAGAGAGGTCGATTTCGGCCAGGGCACGTGCCAGTTGGCCAAGTGCCGCCTGACTATTCATAGTTGACGCTGAAAGGTCTGCGTAGAGCCGCTTCTCGATCTCCAGCGCCTCGCTGCCCGCATTGAGGATGCGCGATTCGATCTCGTTCAGGTCGACGGTCGTGAACCGGACCTGGTTGGCCGTCGTCTGTCGGTGAATGAAGGTGTCCGACAGGGGCGGTGCCATCATGCGTTCCGCATGGGTGGCGGTCGTCTCTATGAAATAGCCCAGAACGTTGTTGTGCTTGATCTTCAGCGCGTTGATGCCTGTCTGCGCGATGAAGTCGGACTGCATCTGTGCAATGACGCTGCGGCCTTCGTCACGCAGTTTGCGCGCCGTATCCAGATCGTCGTCATAACCGGAGGCAATGAAGCCGCCGTCGCGGGCCAACAGCGGCGGCTCTGCGACCAGTGCCGCGTCAAGGAGTGAGAACAGATCATCCTGGCCGATCAGATCGTGCGAAATCCGGTCGAGCAAGGTCGGCAGTTCCGCTTTTGTCAATATCGCATGCAAGAGACCGGCCTGTCCGATCGTGTTCCGGATCGCGGCCATGTCGCGCGGGCCGCCCCGGTCAAGCGACAACCGCGACAAGGCACGGTCCAGATCGTGCACGCCGCGCAGAAGGTCGCGCAGGTCGGCGGTCAGCGTGGCATCGTCGACCAGCGCGGCAACCGCCTCTTGCCGTGCCGTGATCGTATCCAACCGACGCGAGGGCGACGACAGTCGTCGTTCCAGAAGCCGCGCGCCCGCGGCCGTGACCGTGCGGTCGATGGCATCCAGCAGCGACCCGGCACGACCACCGCCCATGGCGTGGGTCAGTTCAAGCGACCGGCGTGTCGCGGCGTCGATCTGCATGATCGCGGCACGGTTTTCCTGAACGGGAGGGCGCAGCAGCGGCAGGTTGCCTTTCTGCGTGATCTCGAGGTATTCCACCAGTCCTGCAAGGGCTGCGACCTCGGCCCGGTTGAAGCTGCCGAAGGCGTCAAGCGATCCGACGGCAAATAGGGTGCAAAGCCGCTTCTCGCCCTGCGTGCTGTCAAAGGCGGATCGGCCCAGCGGCGTCATGCTGCCGCCATTCTCGGTCACCGTTTCGCGGAAATCGGCCTCTGATCCGTCTGCGACCAGGACTTCGCGAGGGGAGAGCCGTGCCAGTTCGGGGCCTAGCCCGACGACAGGGCATGCCATCACCCGCAGCGCCCCGGTCGAGATATCGACCCAGGCGAGCGCGGTCGAGTCCCGTACCTGCGCGATTGCCGCAAGGAAATTGTGCCGCCGCGCGTCCAGCAACGTGTCCTCGGTCAGGGTCCCGGGGGTCACCAGGCGCACGACGTCGCGGTTTACGACGGACTTCGATCCGCGCTTTCTGGCCTCCGCCGGGTCCTCCATCTGTTCGCAGACAGCAACCCGGAAACCTTTGCGGATCAGTGTCAGAAGGTAGCCTTCGGCACTGTGAACGGGCACACCGCACATGGCGATATCCTCGCCCAGATGCTTGCCGCGCTTGGTCAGTGCGATGTCCAGCGCGGATGCCGCTGCAACGGCATCGTCAAAGAACATCTCGTAGAAATCACCCATCCGGTAAAACAGTATGGCGTCCGGATACCCTTTTTTCAGGTTCAGATATTGCGCCATCATTGGCGTCATGTCAGCTTTCGCGTGTTCAGTCATTGTTTCCATCCGCGTTCCGGATTGCCTATCATGCCCGTGTCAAAGTTAGAATTGCCTGTTGATGATCGTGACCGGCCGATGCCCTATCTGGTAGTCGATTTCGACCGCCCCATCGGTGAAGGGACTGAAAGACGTGTGGTGGATCATCCGGAACGCCCCGGCCGGGCGGTCAAGGTCTACAATGAGCGGCGACCACAGATGGTGGCCAAGGGGATGGCGGGCTGTGCCTATCGCTTTTCCCCGGCCGTGCGCAATCGCCGCCAGAGGCGAGAGCTGGAATGCTTTCTTGACCTGCACATGCGCGGAATGACCGCATCGCCGGACCTGCCGATCGCCAGCATCGTCGGTTTTTGCCAGACCAGCCACGGCCCCGAACTCGAGGTTGAGAAGATCAGGCGGACGGCTGCGAGCGACGAGGCCGCTCCCAATCTGCGGTGGCTTCTGGCACGCCCGCACCAACGTCCTGCTTTGCCGGGGCTGCTGAACGACCTGATGGATCGGCTTGACCGCTTTGGCATTTATGTCAGCGACGCCAACCATGAAAATCTGATGCTGTCCGACGTGAACGGTCAACGGCGATTGGTCATGGTCGATGGCTTCGGCGATTTTCGCCTGATCCGCCTGTTTCCGCATTCACCTTTCATGATCCGGCGCAGCATCCGCCGTGCCTTTCGTGCGCATGCGAAAGAGTGGGGTCTGGCGTGGGACGACGCCAGTGGACGCTTCGCGGTAAACCTGCCTTAATGGCTGCCGCCGCAACTCCTGACAGGAATACCCATGTCCAAGGCCAAGATGACACGCGAGGACGCGCTGGCGTTCCACCTGATGCCGACTCCCGGCAAATGGGAGGTGACGGCAACGGTGCCGATGACCACACAGCGGGACCTGTCTCTGGCCTATTCCCCCGGCGTGGCGATCCCCTGCGAAGAGATCTTCGCCGATCCCGCCACCGCCTATGACTACACAAACAAGGGCAACCTCGTCGCCGTGATCTCGAACGGCACAGCTGTCCTTGGCCTTGGCAATCTGGGTGCGCTGGCGTCGAAACCGGTGATGGAAGGCAAGTCGGTCCTGTTCAAACGGTTTGCCGACGTCAATTCCATCGACATCGAACTGGACACCGAAGACCCCGACGCCTTCTGCAATGCCGTGCGCCTGATGGGACCGACCTTTGGTGGCATCAACCTCGAGGATATCAAGGCACCGGAGTGTTTCATCATCGAGCAGCGGTTGAAGGAAGAGATGGACATCCCCGTCTTTCACGACGACCAGCACGGCACCGCCGTGATCTGCGCCGCCGGTCTGCTGAACGCGCTCCACATCTCGGGCAAGAAGATCGAGGATGTGCGCATCGTTCTGAACGGCGCGGGTGCCGCCGGGATCGCCTGTCTCGAATTGCTGAAGACGATGGGCGCGCGGCATGACAATTGCATCATGTGCGATACCAAGGGCGTGATCTGGCAAGGCCGCACGGAGGGCATGAACCAGTGGAAGTCCGCCCATGCCGCGAACACATCGGCCCGGTCGCTGGCCGACGCGATGAAGGGGGCTGACGTCTTTCTGGGGGTCAGTGCAAAAGGGGCCGTGACGCCTGAAATGGTGTCGGATATGGCCCCCAATCCTGTGATCTTTGCCATGGCGAACCCCGACCCGGAAATTACCCCGGAAGAGGCGCACGCCGTCCGCTCGGATGCCATCGTCGCAACCGGGCGCAGCGATTATCCCAATCAGGTGAACAATGTCTTGGGCTTTCCATACCTGTTTCGCGGTGCGCTGGACATCCATGCCCGCGCCATCAACGACGAGATGAAGATCGCCTGTGCCCATGCCTTGGCGCAATTGGCACGAGAGGACGTGCCGGAGGAGGTCGCCGTCGCCTACGGCAAGAAACTGACCTTCGGGCGCGATTACATCATCCCGACGCCGTTCGATCCCCGGCTGATCCACCGCATCCCGCCTGCCGTGGCGCGCGCCGGTATGGCGACCGGCGTGGCGCGGCGTCCGATCATCGACATGGACGCCTACGAGGCGTCGCTGAAATCCCGCATGGACCCGACGGCCAACATCCTGCGCGGCCTCAATGCCCGTGCGCGGGCGGCGCAGGCATCGGTGATCTTTACCGAAGGCGACGACGCCCGCGTCCTGCGTGCCGCCATCGCCTATCAACGGCAAGGGCTTGGCAAGGCGCTGGTCGTCGGTCGGACGAAGGACGTGGAGGCGCTGTTGACCGCCGAGGGGTTGGCCGACGCGATCGAGGAACTCGAGGTCGTGAACGCGGCGAATACCCCGCACCTGGAGACCTACAAGGCGTTTCTTTATGAACGGCTTCAGCGCAAGGGGCATGACCGGCAGGACGTCCACCGCCTTGCGGCGCGCGACCGCCACGTCTTTGCCGCGCTGATGCTGGCGCATGGCCACGCGGACGGCATGGTGACAGGGGCGACGCGCAAATCGGCGCATGTGCTGGAACTGATCAACCACGTCTTCGATGCTGGCCCGCACGACGGGGCCGTGGGTGTTACCGCCGTTCTGAACCGGGGCCGCATCGTGCTGATCGCCGATACGCTGGTGCATGAATGGCCCGATCAGAACGATCTGGCCGATATTGCCGAACGTGGTGCCGCCGTCGCCCGCGATCTGGGACTCGAACCGCGCGTTGCCTTCCTGTCCTTTTCCACATTCGGCTATCCGGTGTCAGAGCGGGCCGAGAAGATGCACGTGGCGCCGACCGTCCTCGACGCACGCGGCGTCGATTTCGAATACGAAGGCGAGATGACCGTGGACGTCGCCCTCAACCCCGCCGCGCAGGCGCATTATCCGTTCAGCCGTCTGACCGGACCGGCGAACGTGCTGGTCGTGCCCGCACGCCATTCGGCCAGCATCAGCGTCAAGCTGTTGCAGGAAATGGCCGGTGCCACGGTGATCGGGCCGATCCTGACCGGCATCGACAAGCCGATCCAGATCTGTTCGACCGTCAGCACGGTGAACGACATCCTCAACATGGCGGTCATCGCCGCCTGCAAGGTCGGATAAGATGGCAATCTGGAACCTCGGATCGATCAACGCCGATTTCGTCTATGCGGTGCCACATATTCCCGGCCCGGGCGAAACCCTTTCATCGACAAAACGAGAGATCTTTCTGGGCGGCAAGGGGACCAACATGTCCGTCGCGGCCGCCCGCGCCGCAGCGACCGTGCATCACATCGGTGCCGTGGGTGATGACGGCGAATGGGCTGTGGACCGGCTGATGGAATACGGCGTCGACACGCGCTTCATCGCGCGGGTGGACGAGGATACGGCGCAAGCCGTCATTACCGTGGATCCGCAGGGCGAGAACATGATCATCCTCTTTCCCGGTGCGAACAACGCGATCCCGCAGGCCATCCTGCAAGAGGCGATGGCTGAGGCGCAGACCGGAGACTGGCTGCTGATCCAGAACGAGACGAACCTGCAACGCACCGCCGCGACGCTAGGCAAGAAGATGGGGCTGAAAGTGGCCTATGCCGCGGCCCCCTTTGATGCCAACCGGGTGCAGGCCGTGCTGCCCCACCTCGATCTGCTGTTCCTGAACGCGGTCGAGGCGGATCAGCTTGAAAAGGCGACGGGCCAGCGGCCCGAGGCGCTGGGCGTACAAGACGTGATCGTGACGCTGGGTGGCGATGGGGCCGACTGGTTCGGCCCCGAAGGCCGCCGCCACTTCGACGCGATCCCGGTGACGCCTGTGGACACGACGGGTGCTGGCGATACCTTTACCGGCTACGTCCTGGCAGGCCTCGACCGGGGGCATCCGATGGCACAGGCGATCAATCTGGCAATGCGGGCCGCGGCACTGATGGTCACGCGCCACGGCACCGCCGATGTGATCCCCGACCTGAAGGATCTGAAAGATTTCAGACCCTGAGCCGGATCATTTCAGGAAAGGCGCGTTCGCACCCCAGATCTGCTGGACCCGTGCATCACGACCGCACCCCTCGCGGTAGAAGTCGTAGGCTTCGCTTTGCCGCTTTGGTCCGCCGCGCGTCAGGATCAACTTGTCACCCTTGTAGTAATCCTGATGATAGGCCTCTGCGGTATAAAAGTCGCTGGCCTGCACGATGGGCGTGACAAGCTGGCGGCCCAGTTCCTGCTGTGCGTCCGCCTTGGCCGCCGTCGCCGCATCGGCCTGCGCCTGCGTGGCCACGAAGATCGCGGTGCGGTAGCTGTCGCCCCTGTCGCAGAACTGGCCATTCGGATCGGTCGGATCGATGCTGCGGAAAAACAGGTCCATCACCTCGCGGTAGCTGATGACATTATTGTCGAAGGGGATCATCACCGCCTCATAGTGGCCGGTATTCCCGCGCGTGACCTGATTGTAGGTCGGATTCGCCGTGGTGCCGCCGGTATAGCCGGATATCACATCGCCCACGCCCTCGACGCCTTCAAAGTCGGCCTCTACACACCAGAAGCAGCCTCCCGCGACGATGGCGGTTTCCTGTGCCGCCTGTGCGCCCAGTGGCGTCAAAGCGAAGATGGTGCCAGCGGCCATGCCCAGGGTGTTGACCCTGAGGCCTTGAAAAACATTCTTCATGTCGGTTCCTCCTGTTGTGGCCAACCTGCATCCCCTAAGATTGGCGAAGCAAGCAATCCGCCACCCAGGTCACGCGGGTTTGACTAGCGCGATTGATCTGCAACAGGAAACGCCATGCCCGCCGACGTTACGACCCACCAAGCCGCCGAAGATGCCCGCAACGACGCGATCCTGATCTGGGTCGACGGCACTTTGAAGCCCAAGGCAGAGGCAACGGTCAGTGTCTATGACAGCGGTTTCCTGCTGGGCGATGGTGTATGGGAGGGGTTGCGTCTGTATGACGGCCACTGGGCTTTTCTTGACGACCACATGGACCGCCTGTTCGAGGCTGCGAAGGCGATCGACCTCGACATCGGGCTTGACCGCGCCGGGGTGATCGCCGCGCTGCGTGCAACGCAGCAAGCGAACGGCATGACCACCGACGCCCATGCGCGGCTGATGGTGACGCGCGGTGTCAAGGTGCGCCCGTTCCAGCACCCCTCGCTGTCGCAGTCCGGGCCGACGATGGTCATCATCATGGAACATTCAACGCCCTCGATCCCGCGCCCGATCACGCTGGCGACCGTTCCGCACCTGCGCGGCCTGCCGATGACACAGGACCCGAAGCTGAACTCTCATTCCAAGCTGAACTGCATCCTGGCCTGCATCGCCGCGCAAAAGGCCGGCGCGGACGAGGCGTTGATGCTGGACGTGCATGGCTTCGTGAACACGACCAACGCCTGCAACTTCTTCATCGTGCGCAAGGGCGCTGTCTGGACCAGCACGGGTGACTACTGCATGAACGGGATCACGCGGCAGAAGGTGATCGACCTGTGCCGGGCAAACGACATTCCGGTTCACGAACGCAATTTCTCGCTCGTCGATACCTACGGCGCGGATGAGGCGTTCCTGACCGGCACCTTCGGTGCACAGACTCCGGTCGGTCACATCGACGGTCGCCAGATCGGCGACGGCCAGTTGGGCCCCGTCACCACGCGCATCCGTGGCCTTTACAAAGACCTGATCGCGACCCGTCCATGAGGATTGCAATGTGGTCAGGGCCGCGGAACCTGTCGACCGCGATGATGTATGCCTTTGGCGCACGCCCGGATTGCGCGGTCTGGGATGAACCGTTCTACGCCCCCTATCTGGCGCAGACCGGGATTGACCACCCGATGCGCGACGCGATCCTTGCCGCGCATGACGCGGACGCGGCCCGCGTCGCCGCCCGCTGCTCCGGCCCGATCCCGGACGGAAAGCCGCATTTCTACATGAAGCATATGCCGCATCAGATGGTGGTGGGGTTCCCGCTGGACTGGGCCGCGGATTGCGTGAACGTCCACCTGATCCGCCATCCCGCCCGCGTCGTCGCCAGCTACGGAGCCAAGCGGAACAGCGCCACGGACACCGATATCGGCTTTGCCGCGCAATCCGCGCTTTACGATCTGATCGGCGGCCTTGTCATCGACAGTGCGGACATCCGCGCCGATCCCGCCGGGATGTTGCGAACTCTGTGTCACGCCATCGGCCTGCCTTTCGACCCCGCCATGTTGTCCTGGCCAAAAGGTGGTCACCCGCAAGATGGCGTCTGGGCCACGCACTGGTATGGCGCAATCCACGCCAGCACCGGGTTTGCCGGACCCGAGGGGCCGTTGCCGGTTCTGCCGGGTGAGGCTGCCGCCCTCGTCAAACGGGCAATGCCGCATTACGATCACCTGTCTGAACAGGCGCTGAAAAAAGATATGACCGCCTGAAACTCTGTGCCGGACTGAACCGTGCCTGTCCCGAACGCAGCTTGAAATTATTCGGGCTGCAGTCTTGTTATGCGTCACCCCGTCATTGGATGAAGCGTAACAATCGGCTGTTAACGAGTATCCTGTTATGCCCCGCCCGCATCATTAATGCAGGCGGGGTTGTTCGTCACTTCATGCGGCGCGCGCGCGAGGCGAGCAATTTAAGCCGCAGCGCGTTCAACTGGATGAAGCCCTGCGCGTCGGTCTGATCGTAGGCACCGGCGTCATCCTCGAATGTGACATGCGCCTCGGAATACAGGCTCTTGTCCGACCAGCGCGCGACGGTGCGGGCGGACCCCTTGTAAAGCTTCACCCGCACGGTGCCGCTGACGTGTTCCTGGCTCTTGTCGATCAGGGCCTGCAGCATTTCGCGCTCTGGCGAGAACCAGAAGCCGTTGTAGATCAGCTCGGCGTAACGCGGCATGATGCTGTCCTTCAGGTGGCCAGATCCGCTGTCGAGCGTGATCTGCTCGATCCCGCGATGCGCCTCCAGCAGGATCGTGCCGCCCGGTGTTTCGTAGATGCCGCGCGATTTCATGCCGACAAATCGGTTTTCCACCAGATCGAGCCGCCCGACGCCGTGCTTGCCACCCAGTTCGTTCAGGTGCGTCAGGATCGTCGCGGGCGACATCGTCTCGCCATTGATCGCTGTCGCGTCACCACGCTCGAAGGTGATCTCGACCATCTCGGCGGTGTCGGGGGCGTCTTCCGGGGCGACCGTGCGCTGATAGACGTAATCGGGCGCTTCCTGCGACGGGTCTTCCAGCACCTTGCCTTCGGATGACGTGTGCAGCAGGTTCGCGTCCACGCTGAACGGTGCCTCGCCGCGCTTGTCCTTGGCGACAGGAATCTGGTTCTTTTCCGCGAATTCAAGCAGCTTCGTCCGGCTGGTCAGGTCCCATTCACGCCAGGGCGCGATCACCTTGATGTCGGGGTTCAGCGCGTAGGCCGCCAGTTCGAACCGCACCTGATCGTTGCCCTTGCCGGTGGCACCGTGGGCGACCGCATCGGCCCCGACTTCGGCCGCGATCTCGACCAGCCGCTTGGAAATCAGCGGCCGCGCGATCGAGGTGCCCAGCAGATAGAGCCCTTCGTAAAGCGCATTGGCGCGGAACATCGGGAACACGAAGTCGCGCACGAATTCCTCGCGCACGTCCTCGACGTAGATCGCGGATGCCCCCATCATCTCGGCCTTCTTGCGGGCGGGCTCCAGTTCCTCGCCCTGACCCAGATCGGCGGTAAAGGTCACGACCTCGCAACCGTATTCCGTCTGCAGCCATTTCAGGATGATCGAGGTGTCCAGACCGCCCGAATAGGCGAGGACGACTTTCTTGGGGGCGGTCATGGATGCTGGCCTTTGTGTCAATGTGCGTTGATCCCGCGCGATACTGGTTTTCCGCAAAGGGGGCAAGGATTTGCCTGCGGCCTGACCCGCAGGACCGTTTATATCGTGCCACGGATCCGAACGGTGCCGTCATGCGCCAAATTCATTAGGACTCTGTCAAGACTTTCATTGAATCCATTTGGAAAATCGGCCGATGTTTCGCATGCGAAACATTAGGTTTCTGATATGTACTTCGCCAGAAAGGCCGCATCGCCGTCGTTCGCCAGCGCATCGCGCGCCACGGTGGGGTCAAGCCATAGCGCCCTGTGGTGCGGCTCGCTCGGCGGGCCAAGACGGCGGACGGGGTGCGCGACATAGACATGGCACAGCTTTTCGGCGTGACGCTTGTATTCCGGCATCCAGGTGAACCGGCGGAAGGCACCCAGACGCCGGGGGCGACTAATGGACCAACCGGTTTCCTCAAACACTTCGCGGTGCAGCGCGCGCAGCGGATGTTCGCCCAGATCAATGCCGCCGCCGGGCAGCTGCAATTCATGATGCGGCTCGCCTTGCCAAGTCATCAGCATGGCGCCGTCGCGCGGCAGGATGGCATAGACCCCCACCCGCAAGCCGTAGCGCTGCCCATTTTGCGGCACCTCGCCATACCGTCTGATCATGGCTCTCCCCTTGGACCCGTGCTTGCGGTGCCTATATGGTGGCGGTATGCCAAATCCGACCCTGTAAGGAAAGCCCATGACCCTTGGCTCTCGTATCGCCTGGGACGACACTGTCCTGCCGTTCCAGCTTGACGCCTCCGACATCCGGGGCCGCGTTGCCCGTCTTGATGGCGTGCTGGAGGATGTGCTGAAGCAGCACGACTATCCGGCAGCCGTCGAAGGACTGGTAGCCGAGATGTGCCTGCTGACCGCGCTGATCGGCCAGACCATGAAGCTGCGCTGGAAGCTGTCCTTGCAGGTGCGCGGATCGGGTGGTGCCGTGCGTCTGCTGGCGACGGATTACTATGGCCCGACCGAAGACGGCCAGCCCGCCCGGATCAGGGCCTATGCGTCCTACGACAAGGATGCACTGGACAGCGGCGCTCCGGCATTCGACCAGATCGGCAAGGGTTACTTCGCGATCCTGATCGACCAGGGCGAGGGCACGCAACCCTATCAGGGCATCACGCCTTTGGCCGGTGGATCGCTGTCGTCCTGCGCCGAGACCTATTTTGCCCAGTCCGAACAGATCCCGACCCGCTTTGCCCTGACCCACGGTCGCAGCACGCTGGCCGGCGAAGGCGAGCACTGGCGCGCCGGTGGCGTGATGTTGCAACACATGCCCAAGGCGTCGCCGCTGATGAACGACGCCGGCGGGTCCGGCGAAGGCGGTCTGCTGGCTGCCGAGGATATCCTCGATGAGGATGAGGGCGAAAACTGGCGCCGCGCGAACATGTTGCTGGATACCGTCGACGCGCTGGAACTGATCGGCCCGACCGTTCAGCCGACGGACCTGCTCGTGCGTCTGTTTCACGAAGAAGAGCCGCGCGTCTACGATCCGCAGCCTGTCACCTTCGGCTGCACCTGTTCTGCCGACAAGGTCAGGCAAAGCCTGTCGATCTATTCGGCCAAGGACATCGGCCACATGACCACGGACGAAGGCATCGTCACCGCCGACTGCCAGTTCTGCGGCGCGCATTACGAATTCCAGCCCGAAACCCTTGGGTTCGAGGCTGAGTCTTCCGATGGCGACGCCTGATCTGGAGGCCAGACTGAAAGAGGCGCTGACCCGGCCGGGTCGGCCCTCGACCGACTTCGATCTGAACCCCGGCGTGTCCGGGCCTGAGGGGCGCATCCTGCGTCCCGCTGGCGTTCTGATCGCCATCTGCCCCAGAACCGAGACTGTTTTCCTGACGCAAAGGTCGG
The DNA here is from genome assembly GCF_049310965.1 of Loktanella sp. DJP18. Classification (NCBI taxonomy): domain Bacteria; kingdom Pseudomonadati; phylum Pseudomonadota; class Alphaproteobacteria; order Rhodobacterales; family Roseobacteraceae; genus Loktanella; species Loktanella sp. DJP18. Next base: position 63,558 of record NZ_JBMERN010000002.1, read on the forward strand.
CCGCGTTGAAACATCACCCGGGGCAGGTCGCCTTTCCGGGTGGCAAGCAGGATGCCGGCGATCCGACCCCGGCGGCCGCTGCCCTGCGCGAGGCGGAGGAGGAAATCGGCCTGCCGCGCGAGCAGGTCGCGGTCATCGGTCAGATACCAGAGCATGAGACAGTGACGGGGTTTCTGATGACGCCCGTTCTAGGACTGATTCAGGGAAACTTCACGCCGCGGGCCGAGGCCGGCGAAGTGGCAGAGGTCTTTCAGGTTCCTTTTGCGCATGTGACGAACCCTGCCAGTTTTGTCGTCCAGTCCCGCCGGTGGCAGGGGCGGCAACGGCATTACTACACCATTCCCTTTGGACCGTATTATATCTGGGGCGCGACGGGCCGCATCCTGCGCGCCCTTGCGGATCGGATGCACCCATGAAGATTGCGCCCGACTGGCTGAACGATCCTGCCGCGCAGAAGGTCTGCGCGATGCTGACCAGTGCGGGCCATCAGGCCTGGTTCGTGGGCGGTTGCGTCCGCAATGCGCTGATCGGCGCGCCCGCCAGCGATCTTGACCTGACAACGGATGCGCGGCCGCAAACCGTCTCTGACCTTGGGAAAGCCGCGGGTTTCAAGGTCGTGCCCACGGGAATAGATCACGGCACCGTCACCGTGGTCGTCGATGGAGCGCCGTTCGAGGTCACGACCTTTCGCCGCGACGTGGACACCGACGGACGTCACGCCACCGTGGCCTTTGCCGACACCCCAGAGGAAGATGCGCGGCGGCGCGACTTCACGATGAACGCGCTTTATGCGGCCCCCGACGGCACCCTGCTCGATCCGCTGGGCGGTATCCCCGACGCGCTGGCCGGGCATATCCGGTTCATCGGAGATGCCGGCCAGCGCATCCGTGAGGACTATCTGCGCATCCTGCGATTCTTCCGCTTCTTTGCCTGGTATGGCGATCCGGCACTTGGCATCGATGCCGATGGGCTTGCAGCCTGTGCGGACCATGTCGACGGGATTGACGCTTTGTCGGCCGAACGCATCGGGCAAGAGATGCGCAAGTTGCTGTCGGCACCCGATCCTGCGCGCGCAATTGCCAGCATGGCGGCGAGCGGAGCGCTGCTGCGCGTATTGCCGGGGGCCGGTCCCGACGCACTGACAGTATTGATCCATATTGAGGAAGAAGCCAGATCAGAGCCTGATTTTATCCGTCGTCTGGCAGCCCTGGGCGGCGATCTGGCGCGGTTGCGGCTGACAAATGCAGAAATGTCCCGCCACGCGATCCTGCGCGACATGGACCCCGGCACAGGAGAGGTTGCCTATCGCCACGGTGCTGCCATCGCCATCGACCGGGCGATGGTGCTGGCCGCATCGCTGTCGCAACCGATCAGCGCCGCCGATCTGGCCGCCGCGCGGCTGGGAGATGGGCAGGTCTTGCCTGTGAAAGCCGCGGATTTCATGCCGCGTCTGCAGGGGCCGGCGCTGGGCGCGGCCCTCAAACAGGCCGAGGCGCGCTGGATCGCGTCGGGTTTCACGCTGACACGGGATGAACTGCTGCGTTAGGGTTTCCCTTTCGGACCGCTGGGCCTACATCTGTTGTCCGAGAGACAGAGGCATCCCGTGTTTAGATATTTCGAGCGCCTTGTCGATCCCTATACGCCGTATGAGGAGACCGACACACCGCCCACGCGGCTATGGCCGTTCCTGTGGGACTACACCAAGCCGTTCCACCGCATCTTTGCGGTCACGGCAGGGCTGTCGACGCTTGTCGCCTTCATCGAGGTCGGACTGATCGGCTACCTTGGGCGGCTGGTCGATCTGCTGGACAAGGACCCGCGCGTCTTCTGGGGAGATCACGGGCTGGAGCTGATCGCGATGGCGGTCTTTTTCCTGACGCTGCGGCCGCTGATTCAGACCGCGCACACGGCGCTTCTGAACCAGACGATCAACCCGAACCTGACGGCGCTGTCGCGCTGGCGGGCGCACCGGCAGATCATGCGGCAAAGCGTCGGATGGTTCGAAAACGACTTTGCCGGGCGCATTGCAAACCGCGTGATGCAGACGCCGAACGCCGTGGCTTCGGTGATGAACCAGTTCTTCGAGGCCGTCGCCTTTGCCGCCGCCTATCTGATCGGGGCCTTTCTGCTGCTGGCGGATGCGGACCTGCGGCTGGTGCTGCCGCTGCTTGCGTGGTTCATCCCCTACCTGATCCTGCTGCGCTGGGTGATCCGGCGGATCAAGCCTGCGTCGCAGGCATCGTCGGACACGCGCAGCATCGTGACGGGGCGGATCGTGGACGGCTACACCAACATCCACTCGGTCAAGATGTTCGCCCATTCGGACGCAGAGCTGACCTATGCGAAGGATGCAATCGAAGGGTCGCGGACGACGCTGATGCGCGAAATGCGGCTTTATACAATCATGGACCTGACGCTGGTGTTCCTGAACGGCGTGCTCGTCGTGGGAGTCGTCGGTTGGGCGCTGTCGCTGTGGTTGGGCGAGCTGGCGACGGTCGGCGTCGTCGCATCGGCCGCCGCACTGGTGCTGCGTCTGAACGGCATGAGCGGCTGGATCATGTGGGCCGTCAGTCAGTTGTTTCAGGAACTTGGCGTCGTGGCCGAAGGGCTGGAGACGATCGGCCAGCCCGTGACCCTGAATGATGCAAAGGGTGCGCGCCCCTTGGCCGTAACGGTGGGACAGATCGAGGTGGATCGCCTGACACACCACTATGGCAAGGCGCGTGGCGGTCTGGACCGGATCGACCTGACGATTCCTGCGGGGCAGAAGGTCGGTCTGGTTGGGGCATCCGGTGCCGGGAAATCGACCCTGATCAAACTGCTTTTGCGGTTCTACGATGCCGAAGGCGGCGTAATCCGCATCGACGGGCAGGACATCGCCGGGGTGACGCAGGATTCGCTGCGGCATGCCATCGGGATGGTGCAGCAGGACTCTGCTTTGCTGCATCGGTCGGTGCGCGAGAACATCCTTTACGGTGCGCCCGACGCGAGCGAAGCGGCGATGATCGCGGCCGCCCGACAGGCCGAGGCGCATGATTTCATCCTGACGCTGGAGGATGCCGAGGGCCGCAAGGGGTATGACGCGCGGGTCGGTGAACGTGGCGTGAAACTGTCGGGCGGACAGCGTCAGCGGATCGCGCTGGCGCGGGTGATCCTGAAGGACGCCCCGATCCTGATGCTGGACGAGGCGACGAGCGCGCTGGATTCCGAAGTCGAGGCGGCGATTCAGGACACGTTGGAAACGATGATGGAAGGCAGGCGGTGATCGCCATCGCGCACCGCCTGTCCACCATCGCGCGCATGGACCGGATCGTCGTGATGGACGAGGGGCGCATCGTAGAGGACGGCACACATGACGCCCTGCTGGCATTGAATGGCCGCTACGCCCGATTCTGGGCACGGCAATCGGGTGGTTTTCTGGGGGAAGATGCATGAAGTTCGCTGACTGGATCGACCCCTTTGCCCGCGCATCGGGTCCGCCGCCCGGCACGCTGGTTGCGTTCCTGCGCTGGGCGCTGCGCGGCAGCTTTGGCGCGATGGGGGCCGGGGCGGTCATCAGCACGATTGCGGGCGTGCTCGAGGTGCTGGCGGCGCTGATCCTTGGCCGAGTTATCGACTCGGCTCTGGCCAGCGATGCCAGTGTCTATTTCGGCGAAAATGCGTGGTTGCTGTTCGGTGTTGCGGCATTCTTCATCGGGGTGCGACCGCTCGTGCTGGGTCTGTCCGGCATGATGCAAAGCGTCGTGGTGGCACCTGCGGTCTACAACCTCGTGCTGTCGCGCCTGCACCGGCACACGCTGGGACAGGCCGTCACGTTCTTTGATAACGACTTTGCCGGGCGCATCAGCCAGAAGCAGATGCAGGCGGCGCGGGCGACCACTGATCTGGGCGTCGATACGATCAACACGGTGTTCTTCGCACTCGCCTCCGTGCTGGGGTCGATCATCCTGCTGACGGATATCGACGCCTGGGGTGCGGTCGTCCTGACCTTGTGGATGTTGGCCTATATCGGGCTGATCCGCGCCTTCATGCCGCGCATCCGCGCAACGTCGAAGCAGCGTGCGGGCAGCCGCGCGATGGTGACGGGACAGGTCGTTGACACGATCACCAATATCAAGACGGTCAAGCTTTTCGCCCACGCCGACCACGAGGACCGCGCCGCCACCGATGCCATGGAAAAGTTCCGCGAGGATTCGCTGGGCTTTGGCTGGGTCAGTGCCGGTTTCCGGTTCTGGCTGATGACGCTGGCTGGCATCCTGCCGGTCCTGCTGGTCGGCATGACGCTGTTGCTGTGGCAACGGGGGGCGGCTTCGGCGGGTGACATCGCGATTGCCGGCACCATCGGACTGCGGCTGGCGCAGATGACCGGCTGGGTCAGTTTCACGCTGATGGGCATGTATTCCAATGTGGGCGAGATCGAGGATGCGGTGCGCACCCTGTCCAAGCCGCACGCCCTGCCGGATGCCGATGATGCGGTCGATCTGGACCTGAGCGCCGGGCGCATCACGCTGGCCGACGTGACCTTTACCTACGGCGGCGGCGAAGGCGGTCTGCGGAACGTGTCACTGGACATCGCGAGCGGTGAAAAGCTGGGCATCGTCGGCGGGTCGGGTGCGGGCAAATCCACGCTCGTGGCGCTGCTGTTGCGGCTCTATGACCCTGAAAAAGGTTCTGTCTGCATCGATGGGCAGGACCTGCGACAGGTGCGGCAGGAAAGCCTGCGACGCAAGATCGGGATGGTCACGCAGGAAACCGCGATGTTCAACCGATCCGCCCGCGACAACATCCTCTATGGCGCGCCAGACGCGACCGAGGATCAGATCAAGGGTGCCGCGGCCCGTGCGGAGGCAGAGGCGTTCATCGCGAACATTCGCGACCATGCCGGGCGCAGGGGCTATGACGCGCATCTGGGCGAACGCGGGGTCAAGCTGTCCGGTGGGCAGCGGCAGCGGATCGCCATTGCCCGCGCGATTCTGAAGGACGCGCCGATCCTGATCCTTGACGAGGCGACAAGTGCGCTGGACTCCGAGGTCGAGGCCAGCATCCAGGATGCGCTTGACGCGGTGATGGAAGGCAAGACCGTCATCGCCATCGCGCACCGCCTGTCCACCCTGCGCCAGATGGACCGGATCATCGTGTTGGACGCAGGCCGCATCGTCGAAGAAGGCACGCACGACGCGCTGCTGGCGCAGGAAGGGCTTTACGCCCGCTATTGGAACAGGCAATCGGGGGGCTTCATCAGCGTAGAGGACGCAGCGTGAGCCTGACGATCGAGAGTCTGACCCATCTGGGTGCCGGTCGCGGCGACGACGGGACGCTGGTGCCGCGCACGTTGCCCGGTGAAGAAATCGCATTGCGGCCCGACGGGACGGCCCAGATCCTCGTGCCATCGGCGCAGCGAGTCAGCCCGCCTTGCCGCCATTTCAAGACCTGCGGCGGTTGCGCCTTGCAACACGCGACCGACGATTTCGTGGCAACGTGGAAGCAGACGGTGGTCGAACGCGCTTTGCATGCACACGGGCTGGAGCCTGTATTTCGGCCCATTCACACCTCGCCCGCGCAATCGCGGCGGCGGGCAAAGTTTGCCGGTCGGCGCACGAAGTCGGGTGCGATGGTCGGGTTCCATGCGCGGGCCTCGGACGTGTTGGTTGCGGTCCCGGAGTGCCAGCTGGTCACGCCCGCGTTGCTGGCGGGCCTGCCGATGCTTGAAGCCCTGACGGTCATCGCGGCCTCGCGCCGCGGAGAGGTTGCGCTGACCGTGACGGACAGTGCGGCAGGGCTGGACGTGCTGGTGCAGACGGATCAGCCGTTGACCGACCAGCTGCGCATCGACCTCGCGGAATTTGCGCAGACGCACGGTCTGGCGCGGCTGACATGGGTCGATGAAACCGTCGTGACGCTGCGCGATCCGGTGCAGGTCTTTGGACCCGCCACGGTGACACCGCCGCCCGGTGCCTTCTTGCAGGCGACTGCGGACGGTGAGGCTGCGCTGCGCGAGGCGGTTTCCGAGATCGTGGGCGACGCCGCGCGGGTCGTCGACCTGTTCGCGGGGTGTGGCACATTCAGCCTGCCCTTGTCGCGTCGATCAGAGGTGCTGGCGGTCGAGGGCGAGGCTGCGATGGTTGCGGCGCTCGACAAGGGATGGCGGGCGGTGCAAGGTGCCAAGCGCGTCACCGGCCTGACTCGCGACCTTTTTCGCCGGCCGCTGGAACCGGACGAGTTGAAGCCCTTTGACGCCACCGTGATCGACCCGCCACGCGCCGGCGCCGCAGCGCAGGTTGCGACGCTTGCGAACAGCGGGATCGCGCGGATCGCGATGGTGTCCTGCAATCCGGTGACCTTCGCGCGGGACCTTGCGACGCTGGTTGCCGCCGGATTTGTGGTGGATTGGGTTCAGGTCGTCGACCAGTTTCGCTGGTCGCCCCACGTCGAGATGGTCGCATCGCTCACGCGGGCGTGACCGCAGACCCGAACCCAAGGCTTTGCCGGGCAACCATCGTCGTGTATCGAATCCCAGCAGGTCGGCAGTAGACCGACGGGAATCTTGGCGGGCAGGCACAATGTTGAATCGACGTTTCATGATGATGGGCGCGCTTGGCGCGCTGTTGACGGCCTGCGGGGCTACACCCAGCAAGTTCCGCACGTACGATGGCCCGCCCGTGACGCGGGTGCAGGTGTTCAAGGGTCAGCGCAAGTTGCAGCTTCTCAGTGGGAACAACCTGCTGAAACAATACGACATGGAAATGGGGTTCGCGCCCGAAGGGCACAAGTTCATCCAGAACGACGGGCGCACGCCGGAAGGGGCCTATCGCATCGACCGGCGCAATCCGAACAGCCGTTATCACCTGTCGCTTGGAATTTCCTATCCCGATCTGGAAGACATCGCGCGTGCCAAGGCGATGGGCAGGTCGCCCGGCGGCGATATCTTCATCCACGGCACGCCCACGAATTTCCGCGTTGCGAAGGATTGGACGTGGGGTTGCATTGCCGTGACCAACGACGAGATCGAGGAGATCTATGCGATGGTGAAGGACGGCACGCCGATCTTCATCTACCGCTGAAGATTATTGCAGCGGCGGCAGGGGGCTGGTGTCGAAGCTGGCAACCTGCGGTGCCTGCGCAACAGGCCCTGTGCCGATCGTCATGACCCACCACAGCTTGCCAGCGGGTTCCTGAAACCAGGCCAGACCCATCTTGCGTGCAGCAGGATCAAGCACGACGCGGCGGGTGTCGGGCTGCTTCATCCAGGCGGCCAGCGTTTCAAGCTCTGTCTCGAAGGATTCAGAGATGTTCTCGCCCAGAATTCGACCCTGAAAGCCGACACGCCGGGCCCGATCCAGTGTCGACGAACCGTCTGACCCGAACAGCCAGGGGCGGTTCTGGACGCTCATGTCGCGGGCATGGGTGGCACCAGCGGCATTCAGCAGCGGATCGAGTTCAACGGGCGGGACACCGGCGGCAGCGCGCAGGGTGTTGACGCTGTCCAGCATGCGGAACTGGATGTTGTCCGTATCGTCCGGCCCGATGCGATAAACCTGCGGCAGGGGGAGGCCGTCGGGGCCGATACGACCCGCGGGGGCGCGGGCGCAGGCCGCAAGGGCAAGGGCCGCAAGCCCGATCATCACGTTCCGTCTGCGCATGGTGCGTCCTTTTATGCTTTGCGACCTCTTAGCGGCAAGCGCGCGCTACTTCAAACGGGACGTGTGCCTTTTGGCGGTGAAGTGATTACCGCAGTGGCGCGTCCGTCGGTTTCGATCCCAGCGCACCCGACAGCAAGAAGCTGACCAGCACCAGCGGCAGGCCGATGCCAAAGGTCCAGCGCAGGCCCGCGTGTTCTGCGACGAACCCGAGGAGCGGCGGTCCGAGCAGGAAGATCACGAAAGAGAATTGTGCGAGGGCCGCGACGTTGATTGCGGCGGGCCGGTCGCTGCGCTGTGCGGCGGCCGACATCGCCAAGGGAAAGATCGCGGCCGTACCCGCGCCGATCAGCGCGAACCCGATCAGGGCCACGGCCGCAGTGGGCGCGAAGAACACGACGACCACGCCCAGCGCCATGCCGCCCTGCATGACCCGCGCGACGAAGTCTGGTGCATGGCGGTCGACGATGCGGTCGGCAAAGTAGCGCGTGATCGCCTGGCTGAGTGCGGTCGTGGCCACGGCGAGGCCACCGAGGAATGGCACCGTGTCGAAGACGGAGCTCATGTAGATCGCGGACCAGTCGATGCTGGCACCTTCCAGCAGCATGGCCGAGAGCGACACGCCGACCAGCACCATGATGCCAAGCGTCGGTTTGGCGATGGCGGGGCCGGAGTCCGCGGTTTCCGTGCCGCGTTTGGGGGCGGGCTGGAAATCGCCCAGCAGCAACCACACGGCGGCGCAGATCAGCGGCACGATCAGCGCAAGGTGCATCCCGGGCGACACACCAAGCTGTGCCATCGCTGCCCCGAAGATGCCGGCCCCGAAGAAACCGAAGCTCCAGAAGGCGTGGGCACGGTTCATCACGCGACGGCCCAGCACGGCCTCGACGCGGTCCGCCTCGACGTTCACGATGACCTCTGTGGCACCCATCGTCAGGCCGGCGGGGATCAGCAGCAGGAACAGCGCAAGCGGTCCCGGGGCGTGAACCGCGATGGCAAAGCAGAGGGCCATGGCGGGCAGCAGCGTGAACAGCGCGCGGCGGTGACCGAAACGGGTGATGATGGGGGCTGCCACAGTCAGGGCGATCAGGGTGCCGGTCGGCGTGCCGATCAGCGCCAGTCCCAGCGCACCTTCTTCGATTCCCATCGCCTGCTTGATGTCGGGCAGACGCGGAAAAAGATTGCCCAGCGCAAAACTGTAGATCCCGAAAGACGCAAAGACGCGCTGATGTGGGGCAAGGCGGACGGAGAGGGGCATGAGAGCGCTTTCGGAAATGATCGCGCGCACATAATCACGGGTTCAGCGCGGGGCCAATGGGCCGGTTTCGCCCTGAAAGGGCGAAGCCTTCGGCGAGAGTTTATCTGGCCAGATGAATGCGGATGATCGTGCGTCGTGGTTCAGGCCTTGAGCCAGCCCGCCAGGTTCTGGTCGATGATGCCGCACAGCGCGTCGATGTGGGCGGGATCGTCGTTCAGGCAGGGGATGTAGGTGAACTTCTGGCCGCCTGCGTGTTCAAACGATTCGCGGATTTCCTCGTTGATCTCTTCCAGCGTCTCGATGCAGTCGGCTGAAAACGCAGGGGCACAGACGGCGATGCGCCTGATGCCTTCCTCTTCGGCCAGACGGGCAACTTCCTTGACCGTGTAGGGCTTCAGCCATTCCTCGGGCCCGAAACGGGACTGAAAGGTCGTGCGGATCTGGGTCTTGTCCCAGCCCAGTCGTTCGCGCAGCAGCCGCGTCGTCTTCTGGCACTGGCAGTGGTAAGGATCGCCCTCGCGCAGATAACGCTCCGGGACGCCGTGGTAGGAACAGACCAGGACCTCGGGTTTTTCGGCCGCGGCGGCATAGGCTCGTTCGATCGACTGCGCGAGGGCGTCGATGTAAGCGGGGTCCTCGAAGTAGGGGTCCACGATACGGGCGGTGGGCTGCCATTTTTCCTGCATCAGGGCCTGAAAGAACTTGTCGTTTGCGGTGGCCGATGTGGCACCGGCGTAGTGGGGATAGAGGGGGAAAAAGAGGATTTTCGTGCAGCCGTCCTCGACCATTTCGCGGACCTTGGATTTCGTGGATGGGTTGCCGTAGCGCATGCAGAAATCGACACGGACGTCGTCGCCATGGCGGGCCTGCATCTGTGCCTTGATTGCAGCGGTTTGCGACTTGGTGATCGTCAACAGGGGGCTTTCGTTCGCGTCTTCGTTCCAGATCGATTTGTAGTTGGCACCGGACGTAAAGGGACGCTTCGACAGGATCACCAACTGCAACAGCGGCTGCCACACCCAGGCAGAATAATCCACGACGCGCTTGTCCGACAGGAACTCGGACAGGTAGCGTCGCATCGACCAGTAATCGTAGCCGTCAGGCGTCCCGAGGTTGGCGACGAGGATGCCGACGCGAGCCGGCTTGATCGCGGGATGATCCGGGGCCGCGTGCACGGGGCAGGTGGCGGGGCGTTCGGTCGGCTTCTGGTCGAACATGTCCATCTTCTTTCCTGTCCCGTCGTCAAGGGCGTCAGATAACGGGAATTCGCCACAGGTCAATCACCATGCGGTTTAAGCGGTGTTTCCGCCGTGCCCAATGCGTCAGCCAGTCGCGCCGTGGCGGAACCGGGGCGTAGCGGTTGCGGCTGGGTGTCAGCAGGCGCCCAGCCGGTCAGGGTCACCACCTCGAACGTGGCGATGATGCGACCGTCGATGGCGAAATAGGTCGCATAAAGGGCGGCGGCCGTGTCGAAGACGGCGCGGCGGGTCGGGCGACGCAGGCGGTTCGCGAGCGCGTTGCCCTCGCCCATCGCGCGCAGATCGCGCATCAGGGCATGGGCGTCGGCATAGGTCACGCGGATCGTGTCGCTATCCGCGACCGGCAGGGCAAAGCCTGCGCGCTGCAAAAGCCCGCCTAGGTCGCGGATTTCGCCCATGGGCGCGATGCGCGGCGACAGGCCGCCGGTCACGCGCGATTCGGCCTCGGCCAGGCAGGTGCGCAGTTCGTGCAGGGTCTGGCCACCGAACAGCGTGCCGACGAACAGCCCGTCGGGCATCAGCGCGCGGCGCGACTGGACAAGCTGGCCGACAAGGTCGTTCGCCCAGTGCAGGGACAGGTCATGGATCAGCAGGTCGTGGGCGGCCACTTGGACCGGCAGCGTCTCGGCATCGGTGATCGAGGCGGCGTCCGGCAGGATGCTGGCCCAGATATCGGGCGTGGGCGTCACGATCAGTGGCGTTGTAAACGACCTGTTAACCTCTTGCAGTCTTTCATGGACATCGGCGGCAACGCGGTCGCGCAGGAACAGGTCGCGTGCTCGGGCGCGATTGCGGGACAGGGCAACGGTGTCGGTCAGGGTCTGCATGGGGGTCATCTAGGGGTTGGCGATGAAGATGCAAAGCGTGATCCGGGCGATCTATCCGCCGCAATGCGTCGCCTGCGAGGCGCAGACGGCAGACGATCATGGCCTGTGCGGTGCCTGCTGGCGCGACACGCAGTTCATTCACGGGTTGACCTGCGACGCTTGCGGCACGCCGTTGATGGGCTCTGGCAGTGGCCCGTTGCACTGCGACGACTGCATGACCATTGCGCGGCCCTGGGATCAGGGGCGGGCGGCGCTGGTCTATGACGGAATCGGGCGGCAGTTGGTGTTGAACCTCAAGCATGGCGACCGCACCGACCTTGCCGTCCCGGCGGCGAAGTGGATGCTTCATGCGGGGCGGCAGATCGTGCGACCCAACATGATCGTCGTACCCGTGCCGCTGCATTGGTCGCGGCTGATCGCGCGCCGCTACAATCAGGCGGCGCTGTTGTCGCGTCTGGTGGCGCGGGGGCTGGGGGCCGCGCATGTGCCGGATGCCCTGCGCCGCGTGAAACGCACGACGAAGATGGAGGCGGTGGGGCGCGAAGCCCGCTTTGCCGCGTTGCAGGGGGCGATGACGCATCACACCGGACGGGCGCATCTGCTGGCGGGGCGCGACGTGCTGATCGTGGACGATGTGATGACATCCGGCGCGACGCTGGCGGCCGCGACAGAGGCGGTGCGGGCCGCAGGCGCACAGCGGGTCTGCGTCCTGACACTGGCGCGGGTGGTGAAGGAGACTTAAGTAAGAGGAAAGCCAAGGAGCCTGCCCATGAACACCGTCGAGATCTACACCACGCCCACCTGCGGCTACTGCCATGCGGCCAAGCGGCTGCTGTCGTCGAAGGGGGTCAGCTTCACCGAAATCTCGGTCATCCAGCATCCGGAAAAGCGGGTCGAGATGACCCAACGTTCTGGCGGGGGGCGCACGGTGCCGCAGATCTTCATCGGGCAGACTCATGTCGGCGGATGCGACGATCTGTTTGCGCTGGAAAAGGCAGGCAAGCTGGACACGATGCTGAAGGCATGAGGGCGGCTCTGGTCCAATTGACCGCCAGCGACGATCCGGCGGCGAACCTGACCGTGACTCGCGATTTCGTGGCCGCCGCTGCGGCGCAGGGGGCCACACTGATCTGCACGCCCGAGGTCACGAATTGCGTCAGTCAGGACCGGGCGCGGCAACGCGAGGTTCTGCAATCAGAGGCCGACGATCCGACGCTGGCCGCCCTGCGCGACGATGCGGCGCGGCTGGGGGTCCGGATCGCGATAGGATCGCTCGCGGTCAAGACGGACGATGCGGACGGGCGCTTTGCCAACCGTAGTTACCTGATCGGGCCGGATGGCGCGATTGCCGCACGATACGACAAGATCCACATGTTCGACGTCACGGTGTCCGACACCGAAAGTTATCGCGAATCCGCAGGCTATCGGCCGGGGGGCCGCGCCGTGCTGGCACGGACGCCGGATGCGGCGCTGGGCCTGACGGTCTGTTACGACCTGCGGTTCCCGCATCTGTACCGCGACCTTGCGCAAGCGGGCGCAGCGGTTCTGCTGGTGCCGTCGGCATTTTCGCCCGTCACCGGGGCGGCGCATTGGGAAACCCTTTTGCGCGCGCGCGCGATCGAGACGGGGTGCTTCGTGCTTGCGGCAGCGCAGACGGGCACGCACCTGACCACGTCAGGCAAGGCCCGGCAAACCTGGGGGCACAGCGTCGCCGTGGCCCCTTGGGGAGAGGTGTTGGCGGATGCGGGCACGGTGCCCGGTGTCACCGTGGTTGATCTGGATTTGACTTTGGTGGCACAGTCGCGGGGGCGCGTGCCGTCGCTGACCCACGACCGCCCCTATGAAAGTCCCCGATGACCGATCAGACCCAACACCTTGCCGTGACGCTGTTCAGCGAGCTGTTGGCGGTCGATCAGCTGGCCCGGGCGAGCATGGCGCGGGTGTTGCCAAAGGGAATGGAGCTTTCGCATTTTTCGGTGCTGAACCACCTCGCGCATAGCGGGGCGGAACGCACGCCCGCACAGCTTGCACAGACGTTTCACCTGACGCGCGGGGCCATGACGAACACGCTGTCGAAACTGGAATGGGCGGGGTGGGTGCATGTCCGGCCCGACTGGGACGACGCGCGGCGCAAGCTGGTCGCGATCAGCCCGGCCGGGATGGCCGCGCGCAATGCCGCGATTGCCGCGATCAGCCCGCTGGTGAGCGAGGTCGTGGCCAAGGTCGGTGAAGAGAAGGTGCGCGCGACGCTGCCTGTCCTGCGCGAGTTGCGGGCGAAGCTCTCTGATCCGACCTGAAGGCCGGAGCGCGCCGCGCGGGAGTTTATTTGGCCAGATGAAGACGGATCGGTTCACGCGGGTTTCGTCGCGGCGGTGACGTAATTGACCGACAGGTCGTCGGGCGAGGTGGACCAGGTGAACGCGAGGAAGTTGAAGACGTAGCCGGTGCGGTCCACCGGGGTCAGACCGGCCTTGCGCAGAAGCTCGAAGAGTTCCTCGGGGGTGATGAACTTGTTCCAGTCATGGGTGCCCTTGGGCAGCCAGCGCATGACCCATTCCGCGCCGACGATGGCCATCGCAAAGGATTTCGGATTGCGGTTGATCGTGCTGCACAGGTGCAGTCCGCCGGGTTTCAGCAACTGCTGGCAGGCGGTCAGATAGCCTTGCGGGTCGGCCACGTGTTCGACGACCTCCATGTTCAGGACAACGTCGAATTGCTCGCCTGTCGAAGCCAGCGCCTCTGCGGTGCCGACGCGGTAGTCGATGGACAGGCCGGACTGTTCGGCGTGGATCTGCGCCACCGGAATATTCCGGGGGGCGGCGTCGACGCCAACGACTTCGGCCCCAAGACGCGCCATCGGTTCGCAGAGCAAGCCGCCGCCGCAGCCGATGTCGAGGATGCGCAGCCCGGCAAAGGGCCTGTCGGACGACAAATCGCGATTGAATTCCGCAGCCACCTGCCGGGTGATGTAGTCGAGCCGGACGGGATTCATCATGTGCAGCGGCTTGAACTTTCCGGTCTCGTCCCACCACTCCTCTGCCATCGCCTCGAACTTGGCGACTTCTGACGCGTCGATGGTGTTGGTGGTCATCGGACCCTCCGGCAATGTGATGTGGGCATGGTTTTGCCCGTTGCGACCCTATATAGGTGTTGCATGGAAAACGTCCCGAGCCAAAAGAGCGCAGCCGCGTATTTGTATCCGCCCAGCGATCCCTTCGATCAGCGGGTGCTGGACGTGGGCGATGGGCACAGGGTCTATGTCGAACAGTGTGGCAATCCGGTGGGAATCCCCGTCGTGGTGCTGCACGGCGGTCCCGGCGGCGGGTGCAGTCCGGCGATGCGGCGGTATTTCAATCCCGACAAGTATCGCGTCATTCTGTTCGACCAGCGTGGCTGCGGACGGTCGCGGCCCCACGCGTCGGTCCTGTCGAACACGACATGGCATCTGGTCGCGGATATCGAGCTGATCCGCGAGACGCTTGGCATCGACCGCTGGATCGTCTTTGGCGGAAGCTGGGGCGCAACGCTGGCGCTGATCTATGCGCAGTCACACCCGGACCGCGTGGCCGCGCTGGCGCTGCGCGGCGTGTTCCTGATGACGCAGGGCGAACTTGACTGGTTCTATGGTGGCGGGGCCGGGCGGTTCTGGCCCGACCTGTGGGACCGCTTTGTGCGGATGGTGCCCGAGGGCGAGCGTGACAACCTGATCGCGGCCTACCACAAGCGGCTGTTTTCCGGCGACATGATGGAAGAGACGAAGTTCGCCCGCGCCTGGGCACAGTGGGAAAACGCGCTGGCGTCGATGGACAGCGACGGCGTGACGGGCGAAAGCCCGGCCGACTATGCCCGCGCCTTTGCCCGATTGGAGAATCATTACTTTCACCACAGCGGCTGGCTGGACGCGGATCGCCAGATACTGGCGCGGACCGATCGGCTGGCGCGGATTCCCGGTGTCATCGTGCAGGGGCGTTACGACATGATCTGCCCGCCCCTGTCGGCATGGACATTGGCGCGGCAATGGCCTGCGGGCAAACTGACGCTGGTGGGGCGCGCGGGCCATGCCCTGTCGGAACCTGGCATCAGCGCGGAACTTGTGCGCACGATGGATCGGTTCGCGGCGGAACGGGACCGCCTGGGTCTGTAGAATTGCGGCCTTGCGGTTTGCGCGGCACTGGCCTATATGCCTTCTCAACAGCGGCGTGCTGGCCTCCACCCCCAGCGCCCAACCGGAATTGTAACGGGCCGCGCGCCCGTTTTTTTGTGCTTGGAGGAATCCATGAACGACCTGATCGCCAAGGCGGCCATCGACCGCAGGATCGCAGAGATCGTGACCCCCGTCATCGAGGACATGGGGTTCGAGGTCGTGCGGATCCGCTTGATGACCGGCAAGGAATCGACCCTGCAGATCATGGCCCAGAAGCCCGACTGCACGATCGAGGTTGACGATTGCGGCCAGATCAGCACCGCCGTCAGTGCCGTACTGGACGTGGAGGACCCCATTCTGGACAACTACACGCTAGAGGTCAGCAGCCCCGGCATCGACCGGCCGCTGACCCGGCTGAAGGATTTCGAGCAGTGGCAGGGGTTCGAAGCAAAGCTGGAAACCGATCAACTGATCGACGGACGCCGCCGGTTCAAAGGTGAACTTGCCGGTGTCGAGGACGACGAGGTGCTGATCACCATCGCCGCCGGCGACCACGGCAAGGACGAGGTCACCATCGGTCTGAAATTCGACTGGCTGTCCGACGCCAAGCTGGTGCTGACGGACGATCTGATCCGCGACGTGCTGCGCGGACGCAAGGACGCGGGCCAGATCGACGAGGCCCAATTCGACGAGATTGAAACCATCATTGATGGGGATGAGGAGAACACCTGATGGCCATTACTTCCGCAAACCAGCTGGAGCTGTTGCAGACCGCCGAGGCGGTCGCGCGCGAAAAGAACATCGATCCCGGCCTCGTGGTCGAGGCGATGGAGGAATCGCTCGCGCGGGCTGCGAAGTCGCGTTACGGCGCTGAAATGGACATCCGCGTCAACATCGACCGCAAGACCGGGCGTGCGACCTTTACCCGCGTGCGGACTGTCGTGGACGAGGAAGACTACGAGAATTACCAGTCGCAGTTTACGCTGGAGACGGCGAAGGACTGGATGGAGAACCCGCAAATCGGCGACACGCTGGTCGAGGAAGTGCCCCCCGTCGAACTGGGCCGCATTGCCGCGCAGTCCGCCAAGCAGGTCATCCTGCAAAAGGTCCGCGAAGCGGAGCGTGACAAGCAATACGAAGATTTCAAGGATCGCGCCGGCACGATCATCAACGCGCTGGTCAAGCGCGAGGAATACGGCAACGTCATCGTGGACGTGGGCTCTGGCGAGGCGATCCTGCGTCGCAACGAGAAGATCGGCCGCGAAGCCTATCGTCCCGGCGACCGCATCCGCTGCTACATCAAGGACGTGCGCCGCGAACAGCGCGGGCCGCAGATCTTCCTGTCGCGGACGGCGCCGGAGTTCATGGCCGAGCTGTTCAAGATGGAAGTGCCCGAGATCTACGAAGGCATCATCGAGATCAAGGCCGTTGCCCGCGACCCCGGTTCGCGTGCCAAGATCGCCGTCATTTCCTATGACAGCAGCATCGACCCGGTCGGTGCCTGCGTCGGTATGCGGGGTTCCCGCGTGCAGGCCGTCGTGAACGAGCTGCAGGGCGAGAAGATCGACATCATTCCGTGGAACGAGGACATGCCGACGTTCCTTGTGAACGCGCTGCAACCGGCCGAAGTCTCGAAGGTCGTGCTGGATGAAGAAGCCGGCAAGATCGAGGTCGTGGTGCCCGAGGAGCAGTTGTCGCTGGCCATCGGCCGTCGCGGTCAGAACGTGCGGCTGGCATCGCAGTTGACCGGCCTGGATATCGACATCCTGACCGAGGAAGAGGAATCCAAGCGTCGTCAGGCCGAGTTCGAGCTGCGCACGAAACTGTTCATGGACACACTGGACCTGGACGAATTCTTTGCGCAACTGCTGGTGTCCGAAGGGTTCACCAACCTGGAAGAAGTCGCCTATGTCGAATTGGAAGAGCTTCTGGTGATCGAAGGCGTGGACGACTCCACCGCCGCCGAATTGCAGGCGCGCGCCCGCGACTACCTTGAGGCGCAGAACGCCAAGGCACTGGCACGCGCCCGTGAGCTTGGCGTCGAGGACAGCCTTGTGGGATTCGAAGGCCTGACCCCGCAGATGGTCGAGGCGCTGGCCGAGGACGGCGTCAAGACGCTGGAAGACTTCGCGACCTGTGCCGACTGGGAACTGGCTGGCGGCTGGACGGTTGTGGACGGTCAACGTCACAAGGACGAAGGCGTGCTGGAAAAGTTCGAGGTCAGCCTCGAAGAGGCACAAAACCTCGTGATGACCGCCCGCGTGATGCTGGGCTGGGTCGATCCGGCAGACCTTGTCAGCGACGCGGACGACACCGATATGGAAGAGGAGGCAGAGGCGTAAGCGCCTCTGACTTGACCCGATGACCCGTGGCGGATTGAAGAAGAACCCAGAGGACGGCCCGGAACGGCGGTGCATCGTCACCGGCGAGACGCAGCCGAAGTCCGGGTTGATCCGCTTCGTGGTCGGACCGGACAACCTTGTCGTGCCTGACATCTTGGGCAAGCTGCCCGGACGTGGTATGTATGTGGCATCCACCCGGGATGCACTGGACAAGGCCAGGAAGGGCCAGTTCAGCCGGTCGGCAAAGGCACCGGTCACCGTGGCCGATGGATTGACGGAAGAAGTCGAACGGCAACTGGTCCGGCGCACGCTGGACCTGATCGCGATGGCCCGCAAGGCGGGACTGGCGGTCTGCGGGTTCGAGAAGGTCAAGGGATGGCTTGCGGGCGGTGCCAACGTGCGCGTCCTGCTGCAGGCCGGAGATGGGTCAGAGCGCGGCAAGGCCAAGCTTTGGACGCCCGAAGGGGCAAGATATTACAGTTGCCTGAGCGCGACTGAATTGGGTTTGGCATTCGGGCGGCAAAGTGTGATACATGGCGCGCTCGCGACTGGTGGACTCAGTGACCGTGTTGTAGAGGAAGCCGCAAGACTGCGCGGCATCCGCGAGATTGACGACGGCAATATGGCTGTCGGGAAGGATACATAGCTAGATGAGCGATACTGACGGCAAGAAACCACTGGGCCTTGGCGGGTCGCGTCCGAGCAACGTGAAGCAAAGCTTCTCTCATGGCCGGACCAAGAACGTCGTTGTGGAAACCAAGCGCAAGCGCGTGGTGGTTCCCAAGCCCGGAACGCCGGCACCCAAGACCGGAGTCGCCGCGGGATTGCCTGCGGGCGGCGATCCGTCAAAGCGGCCTGCGGGCATCTCTGACGTCGAACTGGCGCGCCGGATGAAGGCGCTTGCGCTGGCCAAGTCGCGCGAAGTCGAGGAAGCCGCCAAGCGCGACTCCGAAGAGAAGGTGCGCGCTGAAGAGCGTGAGCGCCGCCGTGCCGACATCGAGGCCAAGGAGGCCGAGGATCGCGAGCGCGAAGAGCGCGCGAAGGCCAAGTCCGAAGAGGAAGATGCGAAACGCCGTGCCGTCGAAGACGCGAAGAATGCGCCGGCTGCCGTGATCGACGCCCCACCGGGCGTGACCGAGGTGGATCGTCCCACGTCTTCCGCCCCGCGCAAGGCGACGGAACGCGACCGCGAGGCGCAGACGCGCGACACGACAAAGCCGTCCCGCCAGGACGATGCCCGTCGCGGTGGCAAGCTGACGCTGAACGACGCGCTGACCGGCCGCGAAGGCGGTCGCCAGCGGTCGATGGCGCAGATGAAGCGCAAGCAAGACCGTGCCCGCCAGAAGGCGATGGGCGGTCAGGTCGAGCGTGAAAAGGTCGTGCGCGATGTGCAGCTGCCCGAGGCGATCACCGTCGGCGAACTGGCGAACCGCATGGCCGAACGGACATCGGACGTCGTGAAGGAACTGATGAAGATGGGCATGATGGTCACGCAGACCGAAACCATCGACGCTGACACCGCAGAACTGCTGATCGAGGGATTCGGCCACAAGGTCGTGCGCGTCTCGGACTCGGACGTCGAGCAGGTCATCGACCTTGTCGAGGACAAGACATCCGACCTCAAGCCGCGCGCACCGATCATCACGATCATGGGCCACGTCGACCACGGCAAGACGTCGTTGCTGGACGCGATCCGCAAGACGCGTGTCGTCGCCGGCGAGGCGGGCGGCATCACCCAGCACATCGGGGCCTATCAGGTCGTGACCGACAAGGGTCAGACGCTGTCGTTCCTCGATACGCCGGGCCACGCCGCATTCACGTCGATGCGGTCGCGCGGTGCACAGGTGACGGACATCGTGGTGCTGGTCGTGGCGGCGGACGATGCCGTCATGCCGCAGACCATCGAGGCGATCAACCACGCGAAGGCCGCCAAGGTCCCGATGATCGTGGCGATCAACAAGATGGACAAGCCCTCGGCCAATCCGGACAAGGTCCGGACCGATCTGCTGCAGCACGAGGTCATCGTCGAGAAGATGTCCGGCGATGTGCAGGACGTCGAAGTGTCTGCCGCGACCGGCATGGGCCTTGATAACCTGCTGGAAGCCATCGCGCTTCAGGCGGAAATCCTGGAATTGCGGGCCAACCCCGACCGCGCCGCTTCCGGTGCCGTGATCGAGGCGCAGCTTGACGTGGGTCGTGGTCCCGTCGCGACGGTTCTGGTCCAGAACGGCACTCTGCGTCAGGGCGACATCTTTGTCGTCGGCGAACAGTGGGGCAAGGTCCGGGCGTTGATCGACGACAAGGGCGACCGCGTGAAAGAAGCCGGTCCGTCCGTCCCCGTCGAGGTCTTGGGTCTGAACGGCACACCAGAGGCCGGCGACGTGCTGAACGTCGTCGACACCGAGGCGCAGGCCCGCGAGATCGCCGATTACCGCATGAAGGCCGCCAAGGACAAGCGCGCCGCCATCGGGGCCGCGACGACGCTGGAACAGCTGATGGCGAACGCCAAGGCGAACCAGAGCGTCAGCGAGCTGCCCATCGTGGTGAAGGCCGACGTGCAAGGCTCTGCCGAAGCGATCGTGCAGGCGATGGAGAAGATCGGCAACGACGAGGTGCGCGTCCGCGTGCTGCACTCGGGTGTCGGTGCCATCACCGAGACGGATATCGGTCTGGCTGAAGCCTCGGGCGCGCCGGTCATCGGTTTCAACGTGCGGGCCAATGCGACGGCGCGCAACGTGGCCAACCAGAAAGGCGTGGAAATCCGGTACTACTCGGTGATCTATGCCCTCGTGGACGACATCAAGTCGGCGGCCTCTGGCCTGCTGTCCAACGAGATCCGCGAAAAGTTCATCGGCTATGCCAACATCAAGGAAGTCTTCAAGGTCTCCAACGTGGGCAATGTCGCGGGCTGTCTGGTCACGGAAGGCGTGGCGCGGCGATCCGCTGGCGTGCGTCTGTTGCGTGACAACGTGGTCATCCACGAAGGCACGCTGAAGACGCTGAAGCGGTTCAAGGACGAAGTGTCGGAAGTGCAGTCCGGTCAGGAATGCGGCATGGCGTTCGAGAACTACGAGGATATCCGCCCCGGTGACGTGATCGAAATCTTCGAGCGCGAATCGGTGGAACGGTCGCTGTAAGGCCGGACCCACGGCATTGCAAAAGGCCCGTCAGCACTGCTGGCGGGCCTTTTTCTTTGAGTTTATTTGGCCAGATGAATGGGATGGACGGTGCTTCGGACTGCCATCGCGCCGGGAAGATGCCGCTCAGAGCCAGTCGCGCAGGATCGGGATGAGGGGGATGTCGGCAGGCGGCATCGGGTATTGCGTCAGGTCGTTCGCGCGCACCCATTTGAGTGTCTGCCCCTCGCGCCCCTGCGGCGTGCCTTTCCACTTGCGGCAGGCATAAAGCGGCATCAGCAGGTGAAAGTCGTCATAGGTGTGGCTGGCGAAGGTCAGCGGGGCCAGGCAGGATGCCCAGGTGTCGATGCCGAGCTCTTCCTGCAATTCGCGAATCAGGGCCTGTTCGGGCGTCTCGCCCGTGTCGACCTTGCCGCCGGGAAATTCCCACAGGCCCGCCAGGGATTTACCCTCGGGCCGCTGGGCCAACAGGACACGCCCGTCCACATCGATCAGCGCGACGGCCGAGACGAGCAGGATCTTCACGACCGATAGTCGGCGTTGATCGTGATGTATTGATGGGTCAGGTCGCAGGTCCAGACGGTGCTGGTGCCGTCTCCCAGGCCAAGATCGACGTTGATGTCGATCTCCTGACCCTTCATGTAAGCGGCGCATTTATCTTCGGAATACTCCGGCGCACGCCAGCCGTCGCGGGCCAGCACCAGATCGCCGAGCTTGATCGTCAGCGTGTCGCGGTCGGCCTGCGCGCCGGACTTGCCGACGGCCATGACGATGCGTCCCCAGTTGGGGTCTTCGCCTGCGATGGCGGTCTTGACCAGCGGACTGTTCGCCGTCGCCATTGCGACAAGGCGGGCGTCGGCGTCCGACACGGCACCGGTCACGTTGATCGTCACGAACTTCGTGGCACCTTCGCCGTCGCGGACGACCTGATGGGACAGGTCCAGCATGACGGCGTGCAGCGCATCCTCGAACGCGGTGTTGCCGGTGACATCGACGCCAGAGGTGCCGGTGGCAGCCAGCATCAGGCTGTCGGAGGTCGAGGTGTCGCTGTCCACCGTGATGTTGTTGAACGTCCTGTTGGTCAGGCGTGCCAACATGTCCTGCAGCGGTTGGAATGCGATTTTCGCATCGGTGAAGATGTAGACCAGCATCGTCGCCATGTCGGGGGCGATCATGCCGGACCCCTTGGCGATCCCGGCAATCTTCACGGGTTTGCCGCCGATGGTGACGGTCTGGGTGGCACCTTTCGGGAAGGTGTCCGTGGTCATGATGGCGCGGGCAGCATCGGCCATTGTGGTGGCGGCCTGTGCGGCCTTCAGCTCTTCGATCTTTGCCACGATACGATCGTGCGGCAACGGTTCGCCGATCACGCCGGTCGATGCGGTGAAGACCCGCGCGGGGTCGATACCGGTTGCCGCAGCGACGGCGTTGCAGATCGCGTCAACCGATCCGGTGCCGGCCTTGCCGGTGAAGGCGTTGGAATTGCCGGAGTTCACGAGGATCGCCGCAGCGCCGTCACCGACCCCCAGCTTGGTCTGACAGTCGAGGACGGGAGCAGAGCGCGTGGCGGACCGGGTGAAGACACCGGTGATCGTGCTGCCGGGTGCCAGAAGCGCCAACATCACGTCGGTCCGGTTCTTGTATTTCACCCCCGCTTGCGCAGCCGCGAATGTGACGCCGTCAATGACCGGCAGGTCTGGAAAGGCAGCTGGCGCGAGCGGAGAGACGGTCATGGATCAGTTCTCCAGCAGGCCGAGGTTTGTCAGCACGGCCGGATCGAAGGCATCGGGTTCCGGCAGGGTGATGTCGGCCGCGGCTCGCAGTTCCTCGATCTTCGACAGGATGACCTGTTCCTGCAGGTTGCTGACGATTTCGCCCTGCACTTCTTCCAGCGGCGGCACGGCCTTTTCGCGGGTCTCGTTCAGCCTGATGACATGCCAGCCGAATTGGGTCTGCACCGGGTCAGAGATGCCACCGGCCTCCATGCCGCCGACGGCCTGTTCGAATTCGGCGACCATCTGACCGGGACCGAACCAGCCCAGTTCCCCGCCCGCGGGGCCAGAGGGGCCGGTCGAGACCTCTTGTGCGACTGCGGAAAAATCTTCGCCGCCGTCGATGCGCTCTTGTGCGGCAATCGCTTCTTCTTCGGTCTCGACCAGCAGGTGGCTGGCGTTCCATTCGGTGACCGGCTCTGCCGCTGCATTGGCCGACAGTTCGTCATAGGCGGCTTGGATGGCCTCATCGGTGACGGCGGTTTCGGTCAGGCCGGCAATGACTTCGCCGGCGCGCAGGGACCGCGCCTCGTTCGCCAGGGCCCAGTCGACGCGCGCGGGCGCATCGGTCAGACTGTCGGCCAGAAGCTGCTGCTGCACGATCTGATCCAGCACGCCCTGAAAGATCACGTCGGCCGGAAACTGGTCGTACTGCTGGGGCAACTGCGCGCGGGCGATCATCATCTGGCCCAGTGTGATATCGGTGCCGTTCACGGTGGCGACGACGGCGGCAGGGTCGCCCGTCGGGGCGGGCGCTTCTGCTGCCGGTGCTTCCGTGGCTGGTGCTTCGGTGGCGGGGGCCTCTGTCGTCGGTGCGATCGCGGCCGGTGCTTCGGTGGCGGGAGCCTCGGTGGTGGTGTCCTGTGCCTGTGCGGCTGTGGTCAGGGTCAGCGCCATAGCGGCGGTGCCCAGTAAATAGGTCATACGGTTCATGGATTGGGTCCTTGCACTCTGCCCCTGACAGGGGCGCAACGTTGACAGTTTTCAGCCCGCCCCTTACATCGCTGTCAAGCCTTGAGGGGGCTGGTCTTGGGCCCTGTTTAGGGGCCTTGGCGCAAGCCGACAAGCGACCTCCTCTCAATTCGGTATCACAGAGGCGGCAAGAGCCCGCTTGGAGAGAACATGCTGGGTCTGTCATCCATCGCGAAGAAGGTCTTCGGGACCAATAACGACCGCAAGGTCAAGGCCGTGCGTCCCATGATCGAAAAGATCAACGCGCTGGAGCCCGAGTTCACCGCCCTGAGCGACGACCAGATCAAGGAACGCACACAGGCCCTCGCCGAACGGGCAAAGGGTGGCGAAAGCTTGGATGCGCTACTGCCCGAAGCCTTTGCCAACTGCCGCGAGGCGGCGCGCCGTGCCTTGGGTCTGCGAGCCTTCGACACGCAGTTGATGGGCGGCATTTTTCTTCACCAAGGTAACATTGCCGAGATGAAGACGGGCGAAGGCAAGACCCTTGTGGCGACCTTTCCCGCCTATCTGAACGCGCTGTCCGGCAAGGGCGTGCATATCGTCACCGTCAACGACTATCTTGCCCGCCGCGACGCCGACTGGATGTCCAAGGTCTATACCGCGCTGGGTCTGACCACCGGTGTCGTGGTGCCGCAGCAGCCGGAAGCGGAAAAGAAGGCCGCCTATCAGTGCGACGTGACCTATGCGACGAACAACGAGCTTGGCTTCGATTATTTGCGCGACAACATGAGGTCGGAGCTGTCGCAGATGAATCAGCGCGCCCACAATTACGCGATCGTCGACGAGGTTGACTCCATTCTGATCGACGAGGCGCGGACGCCGCTGATCATCTCTGGGCCGGCGCAGGATCGCAGCCAGATGTACCGCGACATCGATACCATCGTGCCCGGTATCGTCGCCGAGCACTACACGCTGGATGAAAAGCAGCGCACTGTCGTGTTCACCGACGAAGGCAATGATTACCTTGAGGATGCGCTGTCGCGCGCCGGTCTGCTGCCCGAGGGTCAGACGCTCTATGATCCGGAAAGTGCCTCGCTGGTGCATCACACCAGTCAGGCCCTGAAGGCGCACAAGCTGTTCGCCAAGGACAAGGACTACATCGTGCGCGACGATGAAGTCGTGCTGATCGACGAGTTCACGGGGCGCATGATGTCCGGCCGCCGCCTGTCGGACGGCCTGCATCAGGCAATCGAGGCCAAGGAGGGCGTGTCCATCCGGCCCGAGAACGTGACCCTGGCGTCAGTCACGTTCCAGAATTATTTCCGCCTTTACGACAAGCTGGGCGGCATGACCGGCACGGCCCTGACCGAGGCGGAAGAGTTCAAGGAAATCTATGGTCTTGGTGTGGTCGAGGTGCCGACCAACCGGCCCATCCAGCGCCGCGACGAGCACGATCAGGTCTATCGCACAGCGCGCGAGAAATTCGAAGGCGTCGTGAAGGAAATCAAGGACGCTCATGGCAAGGGGCAGCCGATCCTTGTCGGCACCACCAGCATCGAGAAGTCGGAGTTCCTGTCGAACCTTCTGAAGGGCGAAGGGATTGTCCACAACGTCCTGAACGCACGCCAGCACGAGCAGGAGGCGCAGATCGTCGCCGATGCCGGCAAGTTCGGCGCCGTGACCATCGCCACCAACATGGCCGGTCGCGGCACCGACATCCAGCTTGGCGGTAACGTGGAATTAAAGGTGATCGAAGCGCTGGACGCCGATCCCGAGGCAAACCCCGATGAGATCCGCCAGCGGATCGAGGCGGAACATGCGGACGAAAAGCAGAAGGTGCTGGATGCCGGCGGCCTATTCGTGCTGGCCACCGAACGCCACGAATCCCGTCGGATCGACAACCAGCTGCGCGGCCGCTCCGGTCGGCAGGGCGACCCAGGCCGGTCGTCCTTCTTTCTGTCGCTCGACGATGACCTGATGCGCATCTTCGGGTCCGAACGGCTGGACAAGGTCCTGTCGACGCTGGGCATGAAGGAAGGCGAGGCAATCGTGCATCCGTGGGTGAACAAGTCGCTGGAGCGCGCGCAGGCCAAGGTCGAAGGGCGCAACTTTGACATCCGCAAGCAATTGCTGAAGTTCGACGACGTGATGAACGAACAGCGCAAGGTCATCTTTTCCCAGCGCCGCGAGATCATGGAGGCGACCGACCTGTCCGAAATCGCCGGCGACATGCGTCATCAGGTGATCGAGGATCTGGTCGACCAGCACATGCCTCCGCGCAGCTACGCCGACCAGTGGAATGTCGAAGGACTTTATGCCGACGTGATCCAGCATATCGGCGTCGATGTGCCGGTCATTGACTGGGCACAGGAAGAGGGCGTCGACGCAGAGGTGATGCGAGAGCGGCTGGACGCCGCCTCTGACGAACACATGGCCAAGAAGGAAACGGCCTTTGGCGTCGAGGCGATCCGCAATATCGAGAAGCAGGTCCTGCTGCAGACGATCGACGCGAAGTGGCGCGACCACCTCGTCACGCTGGAACACCTGCGGTCTGTCGTCGGGTTCCGGGGCTATGCACAGCGCGATCCGCTGAATGAATACAAGACCGAGGGCTTTCAGCTGTTCGAGCGTCTGCTGGACGGCCTGCGGCTGGACGTGACGCAGAAGCTGGGACAGATCCAGCCGATGACGCCCGAACAGCAACAGCAGATGATCGCGCAGTTGCGCCAGCAACAGGCGGCAGCGGTCCCTGCGGCGGCCCCCGAACCGGTGGTTGAACGTGCAACCTCGGCGCAAAGTCCCGGCGATGCCTCTGCCCGGACCGGCTTTGTCGAGGATGATCCCAGCACATGGGGCAACCCGGCCCGGAACGATGCCTGTCCGTGCGGGTCCGGCAAGAAGTTCAAGCACTGCCACGGCGCCCTGTGATTTCTTGCGGCATGGTGCGGACCGGACAGGCGGTCCCACCCCTGCCACATTCACGTCATGTTAATACCTTGTCCCGGTCCTGCCCGAGCCACGGCTGCGGTCCACATCCGTCTTGAGGCCCGCCCGGGTCAGGAGATGGAATATGAAGGCCGCAACCCGCAAGGCAGTGACTGCCGGAAGCACGTTCTGCGTCGCTCTCGGCATCGGATTTGTGATGCAATACGGCGATGCGCTTGCATCGCGTCTTGGTGTCGATGAACCGATCGGCGGCCCGGCCGACCGTTTCGCCGACGTGAAACCCATCGTGAATACGGGTGACATCGTTGCCGTTCCGTCGTTCATGACGCTCCACACGCCAGCGGACTCGGTGGAACTGGCTGCGATCCCGCGGGAAATGGTCGTGCCGGTGATGCAGATGCCGGGTCTGTCCTTCGACGCCCCGGACACAGCACCGACCGCAGTCAGGACCGACGCATTGACGACGACGCCGATGCTGGCCGCCCCAAAGGCCGACCTTTGCAGTCCGGTGATGACAGCCACCGCCCAGCCGATGGCGATGGTTCGCCTGACGCTTGCGGATGCGTGCCAACTGTCGGCACCGGTCACGATTCACCATCAGGGCATGATGTTCAGCGCCATGACCGACGCTGACGGCCTGCTGACCGTCGACGTGCCGGCGCTGGCCCGCGACGCGCTGTTCATGGCCGACTTCAAGGCCGGGTCAGGTGCCGAGGCTTCGGTGCAGGTGCCTGATCTCTCGGACTTCGACAGAGCCGTCCTGCAATGGCAGGGCGACGACGGCATGCAACTGCATGCGCTGGAATTCGGCGCGGGCTATGACGATGCGGGTCACATCTGGGCGGCATCGGTCGGCAAGGTCGATCTGGCGGCGGCCGGCACCGGTGGTGTGCTGACATCGCTTGGCGATGGCACCGTCAGCAATGCGCTGCGGGCCGAGGTCTATACCTATCCCACCGGTCGGTCGGCGCGTGACGGCCAGATCGTCCTGAACGTCGAGGCCGAGATCACCAGCGGAAATTGCGGTCGCGACGTGGCAGCCCAAAGCATCCAGATCGGGCCGTATCATCCGGCTGACGCCGTCGACCTGACGATGACGATGCCGGGTTGTGATGCGATTGGAGAATTTCTTGTGTTGAATAATATGTTCGCGGACCTGACACTCGCGGCGAAATGACGCCAGACCGAAGATCCCGCCGTTCATCAATTTCGCGCAGTGCGGCAGGGAGACTTGCCGCACTGTTGCTGTGTGCAAGTCCCGTCACGGCACAGGAGGTGACGATCACCTCTGCTCAGGGCAATCTGACACTGACCGGACGCATCGCCGGCTTCGACGGCACCTATCTCGACATCGAATCGCCATACGGGCCACTGTCGGTCATCTACGCCGACGTCACATGCGACGGGGCGGCCTGCCCGGACCCCTTGACCTGGATTCCGCACCTGCGCCTGTCGGGCGAACCGCGCCTTGCCAGCCTGCTGCTGCCTGCGCTGTTCGAGGGCTACGCCCGAGAGGCCGGACTGACGCTGGCGCAATCAGACGCGGGCGATGGAGAGCTATCGTTGCTGATGTCGGACGCGACGCAGGTGACGGTGCTTAGGATCAGCCTGCGCAGCAGCAAAAGCGCCGAGGCATTTGCCGATCTTCTGACATACGACGCCGATGTGGCGCTGACCTTCCGCGAACCGCTGCCCGCCGAACGGACACGGGCGGCCGAGGTCGGGATCACGCTGCCCGGTCCGGCGGGTGGCAGCATTGTCCTCGGAGGAGAGGCGCTGGTTCCCATCGTATCGCCGCTGAACCCGATGCGGACGGCCGACCCTGCCAAGCTGATCGGAGCCTTCACCGGTCGGATCACCGACTGGACCGATATGGGGCAATCAGCCGCGCCAATGACGCTGCACCTCGGACCGGACGGTGACGGACAGGCGGATGCGTTTCTTGCAATGTTGCCGGGCACCCCCTCTGCCCGAATCATCCGCCATGCCGATGCAGAGGCGCTGGCGAGTGCAGTGGCCGCCGACCCGGCCGCACTCGGCATCACGGCCCTCAATGCCGCGGGTGTCGCGCAGGCGGTCGGCTTGCGCGATGCCTGCGGACTGACGGCAGCCCCGGTGCTGCGCGGGATCAAGACCCATGACTATCCGCTGACGACGCCGGCTTTCGCCTTTATCCGGTCCGAGCGCCAGCCGGCGATCGTTGGTGAGTTCCTCGCCTGGCTGCGCAGTCCGTCGGCGCAACTTATCGTCCGGCGGGCCGGCTTGGCGGACCAGGGCGTCGTGCCGATCACGCTGGACGATCAGGGCGAGAGGTTCGCCCATGCCATCACAATCGCGGGGCGCGATACGTCGCTGCGCGATCTGCAGGGCATGGTCGCGATGATGCACGCCCGTGTCCGGGTGTCGCTGACGTTCCGGTTTGCCAATGGCTCCACCACGCTCGATGCCGCGTCGGCGGCGAACTTGCGGCTCTTGGCTCACGACATTCGCAACGGGGTCTATGCCGGAAGAGAAGTCTTGCTGATCGGTTTCAGCGATGGTGAGGGGCCGGCCATGGAAAACCGCGACCTCTCCGTCGCCCGTGCGTTGGCGATCGAGAGCGCCTTGCTGACGTTGCTGGGCGACCTGCCCGACGATGTGCGCATCGGCACGACCGGGTTCGGAGAGGCACTGCCGATAGGATGCGACGACACGCCCTGGGGTCGGCAGATGAACCGCCGGGTCGAGGTCTGGGTCGGCGACTAAAGCAGCCCCTCGGCCCGGAACGACAATTCGCGCGACTTGCCGATGATGAGGTGATCGTGGACGGCGATCCCGAGCGCGCGCGCCGCCGCCTCGATCTGCGCTGTCATGGTGATATCGGCCTGCGACGGCGTCGGATCCCCGGAGGGGTGGTTGTGAACCAGGATCAGCGACGCGGCCTTCAACTCCAGCCCGCGCTTGACGACCTCGCGCGGATAGACGGGCACATGGTCGATGGTGCCACGCGCCTGCTCTTCGTCAGCGATCAGCGTGTTCTTGGTGTCGAGGTAGAGGATGCGGAACTGCTCCGTCTCTCGGTGCGCCATGACCGTGTGACAGTAGTCCAGCAGTGCGTCCCAACTGCTGACCACATGACGGGCCATGACCTTGCTGCGCGCCATGCGATGCGCCGCCGCCTCCACGATCTTGAGTTCGGTGATGACGGCGTCACCGACGCCCCTGACCTGTTTCAGGGCCGATACGGTCGCCGAGACGACACGGTTGAAGTCGCCGAAGTGGTCGATCAGATCGCGCGCCAGCGGTTTGACGTCCTGACGGGGGATGGCGCGAAACAGCACCAGTTCCAGCAGTTCGTAATCCGGCAAGGCACCAGCCCCACCCGAAAGGAACCTGTCGCGCAACCGCTGACGATGATCCTTGATATAGGACGGCAGCCGTCCCGTCATTATCGGCGACTCCGACGCCTCGTCCGGGGCGGGAGTGAAAAGGGGCAGGGCTTCCTGAAAGGCGTCGGTCATGATCACAATCATGGACCACAGATGATGAAAAAAGGATTAAATCGCGTCCACGCTTGTAGCGCTGGATAGAACCTCTAGGTGAGAGACGTAACCAGAGGGACCGTTTCGTGACGAACGCACTGCACTATTTCACCTGGTCCTTTGCTGTGACTGTTCTGGGCTTGATCCTCGCGACCGTTCTCGGATTTACCCTGCATGGCGGCGTGCCCGGTGCCTTGCAATTTCTGATGATCGGCAGCGTGCTTGCCGTGTTGGAAATCAGCCTGTCCTTCGACAATGCCATCGTGAACGCCAATACGCTGAAGAGGATGTCGGAGGTCTGGCAGCGGCGGTTCCTGACCTGGGGCATCTTGATCGCCGTCTTCGGGATGCGGTTGGTCTTTCCCCTGCTGATCGTCGTCGTGGCGGCCGGAATCGGCCCGTGGGAGGCACTGCACCTGTCCGTGACCGAACCCGAGCGTTATGCCGAGATCATCGAAGGCGCGCACGTGTCCATTGTGGGATTTGGCGGCGCTTTTCTGATGATGGTGGGGCTGCGGTTCTTCTTTGACGAGGACAAGGAAGTGCACTGGATTGCGCCGATCGAACGGTTCGTCGTTCGCTTTTCGGGCATTCGCGGGATCGAGATGGCGGTGGTCCTGTCCGCCATGCTGGTCGTCGCAATGCTGCTGCCCGCGGAAGAGCTTGGCACCTTCCTTTTTGCCGGCGTGCTGGGGCTGCTCACGTATCTTGCAGTCGATGTCATTGGCTACCTGCTCGATTCCACCGATCAGGTCATCGACGGCGTCGCCAAGGCCGGGCTTGGGGCATTCCTTTATCTGGAAGTACTGGATGCGTCGTTCAGCTTTGACGGGGTCATCGGGGCCTTCGCGCTGACGCAGGATCTGCTGTTGATCGCGATCGGTCTGGGAATCGGGGCCATGTATGTCCGGTCCATGACGATCATGCTGGTCGAAAAAGGCACCTTGGCCGAGTTCCGTTACCTGGAACACGGGGCGTTCTGGTCGATCCTCGTCCTGTCTTTCATCATGTTCGCCCAGACGATGATCGAAGTGCCGGAATACGTCACGGGCCTGCTGGGGGCGAGCTTTATCGGTGCGTCGCTCTGGTCCTCGTTGAAGGTTCGCAAATTGATAAGGTCCCCGGCCTGACCGGGGACCCTCATTAGGCTTCCTGTCGATGTCCGTGCGATGTCTCCACATGACCGACAGACACAGCCCTAGCCCTTCATCGAATCCCAGAAACCCTTGACCGACTTGAAGAAGCTCGACCCCTGCGGGTTGTTCTCCTTTGACAGCGTCCCGAATTCCTTGAGGATTTCGCGCTGGCGCGAGGTCAGGTTCACCGGAGTCTCGACCTGAAGTTCGATGAACATGTCACCGGCTGGGCCGCCGCGCAGGGCAGGCATCCCCTTGCCGCGCAGGCGCATCTGGCGGCCCGACTGGCTGCCTTCGGGGATCTTCACACGGGACCGACCGCCGTCGATAGTCGGCACCTCGATCTCTCCTCCCAGTGCTGCGTCAGCGATGCTGACAGGCACCCGGCAGAACAGGTTCGACGCTTCGCGTTCGAACAGCGAATGATCCGCGACCTCGATGAAGATATAGAGATCGCCTGCCGGTCCGCCGCGCATCCCGGCCTCGCCCTCACCGGCGAGCCTGATGCGCGTGCCGGTTTCGACACCGGCGGGGATGTTGACCGAAAGCGACTTCTCTTTCTCGACCCGCCCGGCCCCATGGCAGACGTGGCAAGGGTTCTTGATCGTCTGGCCGACGCCGTTACAGGTCGGGCAGGTGCGTTCGACGGTAAAGAAGCCCTGCTGCGCGCGCACCTTGCCCATGCCCGAACAGGTCGGGCAGGTCACGGGTTCGGACCCGTCGTCGGCCCCCGTGCCCTTGCAGTTGCCGCACTGCACGGCGGTCGGCACATTGATGGTCTTGGCCAGGCCGGTAAAGGCGTCTTCCAGCTTGACCCGCAGGTTATAGCGCAGGTCGTTGCCGCGCGCTGCACGGGGTCGCCCGGCACCGCCGCGCTGCCCGCCCATGAAATCGCCGAACAGATCGTCGAAGACGTCCGAGAACGCGGATGCAAAATCGGGGTTGCCCTGTGGGCCACCCGGCCGACGACCGCCACCGCCGCCACCCATGCCGCCATCGAACGCTGCATGACCGAAGCGATCATAGGCCGCCTTCTTGTCGGCATCCTTCAGCACTTCATAGGCCTCGTTGGCCTCCTTGAACTGCTCTTCGGCCTTGGGGTTGTCAGAATTGCGGTCGGGGTGAAGTTCCTTCGCCTTCTGGCGATAGGCCTTCTTGATCTCGTCCGCTGCGGCACCTTTCTTGAGGCCCAGCGTTTCGTAATAGTCGCGTTTTGCCATTGTCACGGTTCCCCCTTGGGAATGGAAAAAGACCGGCCCGGTTGAAGGGGCCGGTCCATCCCGTCAGGCGGATGCCTTACTTGTTGCGCTTGTCGTCGTCGAGGTCCTCGAAGTCGGCATCGAGGATGTCATCCTCGTCAGCACCCTTCGGTTCGCGATCGCCGCCGTCTTCCGCATCCTGACTCGCCTTGTAGATCGCCTCGCCCAGTTTCATCGCGGACTCCGTGACGTTCTGGATGCCCGACTTGATCTTGTCGACGTTGTCGTTCTCAAGCTCGTCCTTCAGCGCGGCAATGGCCAGTTCGATCGCCTCGATGGTGGTCGGGTCGACCTTGGACGCGTGCTCTTCCATCGACTTTTCGGTCGAGTGGATCAGGCTTTCGGCCTGATTGCGGGCCTCGACCAGGGCGCGGCGCTGCTTGTCGGCGTCGGCATTCGCCTCGGCGTCCTTGACCATCGCCTCGATGTCCTCGTCCGACAGACCGCCAGAGGCCTGGATCGTGATGTTCTGTTCCTTGCCGGTGCCCTTGTCCTTGGCCCCGACGGACACGATGCCGTTGGCGTCGATGTCGAACGTCACCTCGATCTGCGGCATGCCGCGCAGCGCCGGCGGGATGCCTTCCAGATTGAACTGGCCCAGCATCTTGTTGTCGGCGGCCATCTCCCGCTCACCCTGGAAGACGCGCAGGGTCACGGCGTTCTGGTTGTCCTCGGCGGTCGAGAACGTCTGCGACTTCTTCGTCGGGATCGTCGTGTTGCGGTCGATCAGGCGGGTAAACACACCGCCCAGCGTCTCGATCCCCAGCGACAGGGGGGTCACGTCCAGCAGCACGACATCCTTGACGTCGCCTTGGAGCACACCGGCCTGGATGGCCGCACCCAGCGCCACGACCTCATCGGGATTCACGCCCTGATGCGGTTCCTTGCCGAAGAACTTCGACACTTCTTCCTTGACCTTGGGCATGCGGGTCATGCCGCCGACAAGGACGACTTCGTCGATGTCGCCGACCGAAAGGCCGGCATCCTTCAGCGCGGCCTGGCACGGCTTGATCGAAGCCTTGATCAGATCGCCGACCAGGCTTTCCAGCTTGGCGCGGGTCAGTTTCATGACCATGTGCAGCGGCTGGCCGTTGGAGCCCATCGAGATGAACGGCTGGTTGATCTCGGTCGAGGAGGAGGAAGACAGCTCGATCTTGGCCTTTTCGGCAGCTTCCTTCAGACGCTGAAGCGCCATCTTGTCCTTGGTCAGATCGACCTGGTTTTCCTTTTTGAACTCGTCAGCCAGATAGTTGACGATGCGCATGTCGAAGTCTTCGCCACCGAGGAAGGTGTCGCCGTTGGTGGACTTCACCTCGAACAGGCCGTCGTCGATTTCCAGGATCGTGACGTCGAAGGTACCGCCGCCAAGGTCATAGACCGCGATCGTCTTGGTGTCCTTCTTGTCGAGGCCGTAGGCCAGTGCGGCCGCCGTCGGTTCGTTGATGATGCGCAGCACTTCCAGACCGGCGATCTTGCCGGCGTCCTTGGTCGCCTGACGCTGGGCGTCGTTGAAGTAGGCGGGCACGGTGATGACGGCCTGCGTGACCTCTTCGCCCAGATACGATTCAGCGGTTTCCTTCATCTTGCCGAGGATGAAGGCGGAAATCTGGGACGGGGAATACCGTTCGCCACGGGATTCGACCCATGCGTCGCCGTTTCCGCCGTTCACGACGGTATAGGGCATGTTCTTCTTGTCCTTTGCCAGAAGCGGATCGTCGAAACGACGGCCGATCAGACGCTTGACGGCAAAGATGGTGTTTTCCGGGTTGGTGACGGCCTGACGCTTGGCAGGCTGGCCGACAAGGCGCTCGTCTTCCGTGAAGGCGACGATCGACGGCGTGGTGCGGGCACCTTCGCTGTTTTCGATCACGCGGGGTTTGCTGCCATCCATGATGGCGATGCAGGAGTTGGTCGTACCGAGGTCGATGCCGATGACTTTGGCCATTTTCAGATCCCTTATACTTCAGGCGATGTGAGAGGCGCAGACCCGTTGCGGCACCTGCGCCCGTTTTCATTGGAGCAAGGCAGGCATGTCCTGCCCCGGCTGTCTGGCGTATATAGGGAGGGGGTTTGGCACCTGCAACAGGCCGCGGCAGGCCAGATCCGCGATTTTTAGCGATCTAATGCGCGTCCAGGGTGCAGCAGCCCGTCTGTACCGTGTTGCCGTCCGGAGCCTGGTTGAACAGCATCGCCTGCCAGCCGAAGGAACGGTCGCTCATGCCGTCGGAACAGGCCCCGCGCATGACGATCAGGTTGCGGGTCAGCGTCGGGCCTTCGTCGAATATCGCAAGGTAGCCTTGCGGGGCGGTGGCCTCTGTCGTCAGGGTCAGGTCGCGGCGGCCTTCCGGCGTCAGGTATTCGTCGCCGCCGGGCAACAGGGCAAGGGTCCAGAACGGTTCAGTGCCGCTGCAGACAAACGGGCGAGGCATGCCATCGGCGGCATTGTGACCGCTGCGGGCCAGAAAACGCATGGCGACCCAGCCATTTCCCTCGCCCGTGCCGACGCGGCCCCATTTACCGTCGGTCGACACCTCCAGCACTTCGATATTTAGGTCTTGCGGCCCGAAGCTGCCGATGATCGGGCTGGCTGCGGTCGCGTCGGACCTGATATTCAGCACATCGTCGGCAGCGACGCCTGTGACGGTGAACGCATCCGGAAAATCCTGCGCCGCGACGCTGCCCGCCCAAAGCATCAGGACAAGCAGCAGGCGCATCACCGGGCCGCGTTCCAGCTGACAGAGGCGTGGCGGCGGGCATAGAATTCGCCAAGCAGACCGATCATCAAAAGCGCGAGTGCCACGTAAACCGGATAGGTCGGAGAGCTGAAATGCGGTGTGTAATTCAGGAACACGTCGCCGCGCATCTGATCGATGCAGTGAAACAGCGGGTTCCAGTTGAAGATGGCCAGCATGGATGCGGGCAGCGTATTCGCGAGAAACATCTTGCCCGACGCGATCATGTTGATCCGGCCATAGATCGAACTGCCGATGCGTGTCACCTCGGGGGCCCAGGGTTTGATTCCCAGAAAGATCATCCCGACCGCCACCCCCGAGAACCAGGCGATCATGAACATCTCCATCGCGCCGATGGGATTGTCGATGACGACGGGTTTGTAGGCGACATGGTAGATGAACAGGATCACGACGATGGACAGGAATTGCAGGTAAAGCGATGACAGCGCAGCCGCGCAGATCGATATCGCGGTCGACATCGGGGCGTGCTGCATCATCGCGGACGCTGGCCCTTCGGATGACACGATCGACGTCATGGCCTTGGTGTGGGCCATGTAAAGAAAGATTCCGGTCATGATGTAGAGCAGGTAGTCACCCCGCACCGCCGCACCGCGTAATCCCAGCAGGGCGAACATGGCATAGAAGGACACGATCATCAGCACGGTCTGAAAGATGTTCAGGATGAGGCCGACCAATGCGTTGCGGTGGTTCTTGCGAATGTCGCGTACGGCGCTGTAATAGATCAGCTCTGCCATGCCGAGCACGGTGCGCGTGCGTGATTTGGGGGTCTGCACCTGGAACATTCGTCGCTGCCTTATCCTGCCTTGACGCGATGATATCACGGCTTGTCATGCCATGAAATTCTTGCCGTTCGCTTTACGCCGCAGCATAAGGTCGAAAGGGGCGGAATTTCAATCAATTCACGGTATGGCCCGCAATGACGGAGAGAATGTGACAATGGACTTCAAGAATCTGATGGATGTCATGCGCCGGCTGTCGCTCGAAGCGGGTGACCGCATCATGGAAATCTACGATTCCCCCGACTTCGACGTGCGGTCCAAAAGCGACAACAGCCCCGTCACCGCGGCCGACGAAGCCGCCGACGCGATCATCAGCGCAGGACTGCGCGCGGCCTTCCCCGACGTGGCGCTGGTGACAGAGGAGCAGGCGGCCTCTCACAAGGTGCAGGCGACCACGTTTCTGATCGTCGATCCGTTGGATGGCACCAAGGAATTCATCAAGCGACGCGGTGACTTCACGGTGAACATCGCCTATGTCGTGGACGGCGCACCGATCCGCGGTGTCGTCTACGCGCCCGCCAAGGGCCGGCTGTTCTATACCGACGCCGACGGCCAGTCGGTCGAGGAAACCGGGCCCTTCGCCAAGGACGCCGTGGGCGAGGTGGAACCGATTTCGGTCATGCAGAACCCGGACAACAATGCGCTGATGGTCGTTGCGTCCAAATCGCACCGCGACCAGGCGACGGACGACTACATCGACCTTTATCTGGTCAAGGACATGAAAAGCGCGGGTTCCTCGCTGAAATTCTGCCTGATCGCGACAGGAGAGGCGGACCTCTATCCCCGGCTTGGCCGCACGATGGAATGGGACACCGCCGCCGGGCATGCGGTCCTGACGGGAGCGGGCGGCCATGTCGTGCGCTTTGATACCCACGCGCCGCTGACCTACGGCAAGGACGGTTACGCCAACCCGTTCTTCGTCGCCCATGCTCCCGGTGTCACGTTGCAAAAGTCCTGATGGCCGTCCTCATCGTCATTCCGGCGCGCTATGCCTCGACCCGCTATCCGGGCAAGCCGCTTGTCGCGCTGCGCGGTGCGGGCGGCGAGGCGAAGACATTGATCCGCCGTAGCTGGGACGCGGCGATGCAGGTGGACGGTGTGGACCGCGTCGTTATCGCCACCGACGACGACCGCATCCGCGAGGCGGCCGAAGCGTTCGGCGCAGAGGTGGTGATGACGCCAGAGGCCTGTGCCAACGGCACCGAACGCTGCGCCGCCGCCATCGACGCGCTGGGCGAGACGTTCGAGATCGTCGTCAACCTTCAGGGCGACGCGCCGCTGACGCCCGCCTGGTTCATATCCGACCTTGTCGCCGGTCTTCGCGCGCGTCCCGATGTGGATGCCGCAACGCCTGTTCTGCGCACCGAAGGACGTGCCTTGCGCGGCTTCCTGGAAGACCGCCGCGCGGGGCGTGTCGGCGGCACGACCGCTGTCTTCGGGGCGCGGATGAACGCGCTCTACTTCTCGAAAGAGGTCATTCCTTATACGGGCAAGACCTATGCCGACGATGCCGAGACGCCGGTCTTTCACCACGTCGGTGTCTATGCCTACCGTCCCGATGCGCTGCGGACCTATGGCACCTGGCCTGTCGGCCCGCTCGAGACACTTGAGGGGTTGGAGCAGTTGCGGTTTCTGGAGCAGGGGCAGCCGGTCCTGTGCGTCGAAGTGGACGCCAAGGGCCGCCAGTTCTGGGAATTGAACAACCCCGAAGACGTGGCCCGCATCGAGGTGATGTTGAAGGACATGGGGTCCGCGTGATGCAGGCCGCCAGCGTCATCGTTGTCAGCAACGGACGCCCGGAGGCCTTGCGACGCTGCCTTCTGGGGCTGTTACAGATCGACCATCCGGCCTGCGAAATCATCGTGGTCGCGGATGCCCTGTCGCGACCGGCCATTGCCGCCAGCGGTCTGGCGGACGTCATCAAGACCGTTGCATGTGACCGGCCAAACATCTCGGCCGCGCGAAATGCGGGTCTGGCCGTGGCGGCAGGCGATATCGTCGCCTTCATCGACGATGACGCCGTGCCGGAACCGACTTGGCTGTCGCACCTGACGGCACCCTTTGCGGATGCGGCGGTCCAGGCGTCAGGCGGGTTCGTGCGGGCGCGCAATGGGATCACGTTCCAGTGGCGGGCGCGGCTGGCCTTTGGCGATGCCACCACGACGGGGATCGAGGTCGATGATCGGCAACCGACCCTGATGGCCGCAGGACCGGGCCGCGCGGTCAAGACCGAAGGCACCAACATGGCGATCCGCCGCGACACGCTGGCAGCACTCGGCGGTTTTGACGAGGCGTTCGCCTTCTACCTCGATGAAACGGACGTGAACCTGCGGCTGGCGGCGCAGTCCGCGACGACGGCGATCGTGCCGTTGGCGCAGGTCCATCACGGCTTTGCCCCCAGCCCCCGGCGGCGGGCCGACCGCGTGCCGCGCGATCTGTTTGAAATCGGCGCGAGCCTTGCGGTCTTTCTGCGCAAGCACGGACCTGCGGTGCAGCCGACACCGCATGTGCCGCGCGCCGACCAACGCCGGCGGCTTCTTGCACATATGGTTGCGGGGCGGCTGATGCCCGGCGATGTCGGGCGGTTGCTGCGGACCTTCGACGCCGGTTGGCGCGATGGCATGACAAGGCGATTGGCGCAGCATCCCCCTTTGACGGAAGAGCCTGTCGCATTCCTTCCGTTTCCGACCCGCGTAAGCCCGCACCGGATGATCGGCGCGCGGTTCTGGCAGCGCGCCAGGGCCGAAGCTCAGGCAGCGCAGGTCGTGGCCGATGGCGGCGTCGCCACGCTGCTGGTTCTGTCGCCGACAAGTCTGTTTCACCACTGTCAGTTCACGCCCGCCGGCGTCTGGGATCAGACCGGCGGCCAGTTCGGCAAATCCGATCGAACCGATCCGCCATTCCGGCTTTGGCGTGCCGCCGCGCGTCGTGACCGCGAATATGCGCGGATCATGGCGGTCCGGGTGCCGCAAGGGCACGATTTGGCCATATCGTCCGAAAACAACTGACCTGCGTCTTGGTTTGTTCGCAAACGTGGCGTAGGAGACCACTGACAACGGGACGATCCGTAGCGAGAGCAAGAGGCTTACATGCGCAGCAAGGTGACGAAGGCCGTCTTTCCAGTGGCTGGTCTGGGAACACGGTTCCTGCCTGCGACAAAATCGGTTCCAAAAGAGATCATGACATTGGTGGATCGCCCGCTGATCCAATACGCGATCGACGAGGCGCGGGCGGCCGGTATCACGGAATTCATTTTCGTCACGGCGCGCGGCAAATCCGCGCTGGAAGACTATTTCGATCTCGCCCCCGATCTGGAACATACCCTGCGCAAGGCCGGAAAGGACGATCTGCTGGAGGTGCTGAAAAGCACCAACATGGACAGCGGTGCCATCGCCTACATCCGCCAGCACAAGGCGATGGGGCTGGGCCACGCGGTCTGGTGCGCCCGTCGCCTGATCGGAAACGAACCCTTTGCCGTCATGCTGCCCGACGACGTAATCGCGGGTGAAAAGCCCTGCCTGCAGCAGATGGTCGAAGCCTACGAGGAAACCGGCGGTGCGATGGTTGCTGCGATGGAAGTCGCACCCGACCGCACCTCTTCCTACGGCGTGCTGGATATCGAATCCACGACCGGCCCCATCGTCAAGGCCAAGGGCATGGTCGAGAAACCTGCCGCTGGCACGGCACCGTCGAACCTTGCGGTGATTGGGCGCTATATCCTGACGCCAAAGGTGCTGCAAAACCTCAACAAAATCGACCGCGGCGCCGGTGGCGAGGTGCAGTTGACCGACGCCATCGCGATGGAGATCGAACAGGGCCGCGACGTGTTCGGCTACAAGTTCGAGGGGCAGCGCTATGACTGCGGGTCCAAGGCTGGTTATCTTCAGGCGACTGTCGCCTTCGCGCTCGATCACCCAGAGCTGCGCAGCGAATTTCAGGCCTATCTGACGGACCTGCTGGCACAACGTCACGCCGCGCAATAGGGCTGCATGCCACCGGCGCGCCTTCTTGATGTCAGCCGCCTTGCGTCCCGCGCAGGGCAGGTCGCGACGGGGGTCGAGCTGGCCTATCTGCGGGCGCTGACTGCCGACGGAGCGACGCCGGTGTTCGGCCTGTGCCGGACGGCGCTGGGCTTTGTCCTGCTGGACCGGTTCGGGCTGCTGGCCTTGGGGCAAGCCTTTTCCACGCGGGATTTTCCAAAGCCCGATATCCTGTCACGCCTGAACCGCAGGCTGTCGGGCCCGGCCCGTCTGGGGCAAAGTTTCGTGCGTCGGCAAGCGGTTGCGCGATCAACGCGGGGTCGGTTGAAACGACTGCTGCGGCGGATGCCTGCGGGGTTCACCTATCTGAATGTCGGGCACAGCAACCTGACAGCGCCGATCTGTCGCGCGGTCAAGGCGCAGCCGGACGCCAGGATCGCGGTGCTGATCCACGACACCATCCCGCTGGACTGGCCGGACATGCAGCGGCCCGGGACGGTTGCGCAGTTCAAGGCCAGGCTGGCGGTTGCGCGCAAGTTCGCGGACCGGATCATCTGCACATCGGATGCCTGCGCCAGCGACGTCCGGCGAACCATGGCGGGGACCGTGCCTCCCATCGTCGTGGCGCACCTTGGCGTCGATATGCCGCGCCCGGCAGAGGAGGAGGTTCTCATCGGCCTCATGCCGCTGCGACCCTACTTCGTGATGCTTGGCACGATTGAGCCGCGCAAGAACCATGCCCTCTTGCTGGACATCTGGGAAAATTGGGGTCCGGGCGCGCCCGAGCTTCTGATCTGCGGCGGTCGGGGTTGGGGCAATGCGGACGTCTTTGCCCGGCTCGACGCCGGTGTGCCGCATGTGAAAGAAGTGGCGAACCTGACGGATCGCGCCATCGCGGCGCTGCTGTCGGGGTCCAAAGGCCTGCTGTTTCCGTCGTTTGCCGAAGGTTTCGGCCTGCCCCCGCTGGAGGCGGCCGCGCTGGGCGTGCCGGTCATCTGTGCCGATCTGGCCGCATGTCGCGAATTACTTGGAGACTGGGCCGTTTACGTGAACGCGCAAGACCGGTATTCATGGACAAAAGAAATAACGAGGCTGATGCAGACGACACCGCAGGACCGCGAGGGCAGCCTTGTTCCGCCCGACTGGTCCGCACATTTTAGAACTGCGTTAGCGGGTTTCTGATATGCGGAGTGCAGACTGGACGGCAGGAAAAAGGGACATCGGTGGGCATTTGGCGGTCTTACCGGCTTCGGGTGCAGCGGCAGCGCTGGCTTGTGCGCGCGTTTCGCAAGCGTCGCGAACTGAAGGCCGTCGCCAATCGCACCGGCCAGATCAAG
Organism: Loktanella sp. DJP18; assembly: GCF_049310965.1. Lineage (NCBI taxonomy): Bacteria > Pseudomonadati > Pseudomonadota > Alphaproteobacteria > Rhodobacterales > Roseobacteraceae > Loktanella > Loktanella sp. DJP18. The sequence goes on from NZ_JBMERN010000002.1 coordinate 104,557, forward strand.
CCCGATGACATCCTCGTCTTTTCGACCTTTCGCAACGAAGACGTCCGCCTGCCGCATTTCCTTCAGTATTATTGTGGGCTTGGCGTCAACCATTTCATCATGGTCGACAACGAAAGCACCGATGGCGGTCCTGCCTTTCTGAAGGAACAGCCTGACGTCACGCTGTTTCGGGCGCGTGGCAGCTACAAGAGTGCGCGGTTCGGTGTCGACTGGCTGAACTGGCTACAGCGCAAGTATGCCCACGGGCACTGGGTGCTGGTCGTCGACCCGGACGAACTGCTGGTCTATCCGTTCTGCGACACGCGCCCGTTGCGTGCGCTGACCGACTGGCTGGACGCGTCGTCGATCAAGTCGTTCGGCGCGATGCTGCTGGACATGTATCCCAAGGGGCGGGTGGACGACACGCCCTACCGGCGCGGCAGCGATCCGCTGCGGATCGCGGAATGGTTCGACAGCGGCAACTATGTCATCAACCGCAACCCCAACTTCGGCAACCTGTGGATTCAGGGCGGCCCGCGCGCGCGCACCTTCTTTCCCACCGAACCCGACCGCGCGCCTGCGCTGAACAAGGTGCCGCTGGTCAAGTGGGACAAGCGCTATGCCTATGTCAGCAGCACGCACATGCTGCTGCCGCGCGGCCGGAACCTGGTCTACGACGAATGGGGCGGCGAAAAGGCCAGCGGCGTGCTGCTGCACACGAAATTCCTGTCCACCTTCACCGACAAGGCGCGCGAAGAGATGGAACGCGGCCAGCACTATGCCAACAGTCACGAATACCGCGCCTATGCCGCGACCGGCGACGCGAACCCGGACCTGTGGTGCAAGTGGTCGGAACGCTACATCAACTGGCGGCAGTTGGAGATTCTTGGGATCATGTCCAAGGGGAACTGGGCGTGACCGTCGGCGTCGTCATGCTGGTTCACACGGCCTTTGACCGGGCAGAGCAATTGGCCCGGCATTGGGTGGCTGGCGGCTGCCCTGTCGTGATTCACGTCGACAAGACAGTGAACGATGCCAGTTACGACAGCTTTGCCGTCGCCCTGTCTGATCTGGATCAGGTGAAATTCAGCAAGCGGCAGCGATGCGAATGGGGGACATGGGGAATTGTAGCGGGTACACAGTCCGCGTGCGAGCTGATGCTGAAGTCGTTCCCGCAAGTGCGGCATGTCTTTCTGGCCTCCGGGTCGTGCATGCCGCTGCGCCCGGTGAGAGAGTTGCGCCGCTACCTCGACAGCCGCCCGCGGACCGACTTCATCGAAAGTGCCACCACGGCCGACGTGCCCTGGACGGTCGGCGGGCTCGATCAGGAACGCTTTACCCTGCGGTTTCCGTTCTCGTGGCGCAGGAACCGCTACCTGTTTGACCGCTATGTCGCGCTGCAACGTCTGGTGCGGTTCCGTCGCAGGATCCCCGACGGCCTCGTTCCGCACATGGGATCGCAGTGGTGGTGCCTGACGCGGCAGACGCTGTCCGCCATCCTTCAGGACCCGGACCGCCCCGCCTACGACAAGTATTTCGCAAAGGTGTGGATTCCGGATGAAAGCTATTTCCAGACTCTGGTGCGGGTCTATTCGACCAGCATCGAAAGCCGGTCACTGACCCTGTCGAAGTTCGACTTTCAAGGCAAACCGCACATCTTTTATGACGATCACCTGCAACTGCTGCGGCGGTCGGACTGCTTTGTCGCGCGCAAGGTCTGGCCGCGGGCGGACCGGCTGTATCAGGCGTTCCTGCTCGAGGATGCGGCGACGATGAAGGGGGCAGAGCCCAACCCCGGCAAGATCGACCGCATCTTTGCCAAGGCGGTGGATCGGCGCACGAAGGGGCGGCCCGGGCTTTACATGCAAAGCCGCTGGCCGAACGAGGACTGGGAAAACGGCATCACCTGCGCGCCCTATTCGGTGTTCGGCGGCTTTGCCGAGTTGTTCGAGAATTTCGAGCCCTGGCTGGCGAAGATTACCGGCGCGCAGGTGCATGGCCATCTGTATGCGCCGGACCGGGTGCAGTTCGACGGGCGGCAGCAGTTCTTCAACGGGGCGATGTCCGACCATGCCGGCATCCGCGACCACAACCCGCAGATGTTCCTGACGAACCTGATCTGGAACACCCGTGGCGAACGACAGGCGTTTCAGTTCGGACCCTCGGACACGCAAAAGATCAGCTGGATGATCGCCAAGGACCCGAATGCGCAGGTCAGCGTGATCTCGGGCTGCTGGGCGGTGCCACTGTTCCAGTCAAACCGCAACTTCGCCGATCTGCGGCACGAGGCGGCGCATTTGCAGCGGATCGAGAACGAACATCTGGCCGCCCTGCGGTCGCGCTGGGCCAAGGCGCGCGTGCGCATCTGGACGATGGCGGATTTCATCGAATCCCCGATGGAAGCGTTGCAGGTGATCGTGGATGAGATGACGGGCAAGACGACGCGTCGCCTGACGGAAGCGCCGCGTATGTATGACCTGACCGGTTTCGGGCAATTCCTGCAGAACCTCAAGAACCAGGGAATGCACCCCTACTTGATGGGCGACTTCCCGGTCGAGACCGCCCCCCTCAATCAGGCCCCGAAACCGCGCAAACCCTATCTGGTGAAGTGATTTGTCAAAATTCGACTACTTCATCGTCTTCGCGGAAATGCGGACTGGTTCCAATTTCCTTGAAGCGAACCTGAACATATTCGACGGTATCGCTTGCCTGGGCGAGGTGTTCAACCCGCACTTCATCGGCTACCCCAACAGCGCCGACGTGTTGGGCGTGACCATCAACCAGCGCGAAACCGATCCGCAGGGTCTGATCGACCGCGTGAAAGCGGCAGAGGGGGTGAACGGCTTTCGATTTTTCAACGACCACGATTCCCGCGTGCTGGACATTGCGCTGACGGACCCGCGCTGTGCCAAGATCGTGCTGACGCGCAATCCGGTGGACAGTTTCGTCAGCTGGAAGATCGCGAAATCCACCGGCCAGTGGAAATTGACGAATGTCACCCAGCAGAAGACCCAGCAAGTGCCGTTCGACGCGGACGAATTCGAAGCGCATCTGGTCGCGCTTCAGGCGTTTCAGGTCCGCATCCTGAATACCCTGCAACGCAGTGGACAGACGGCGTTCCACGTCGCCTACGAGGATTTGCAGGACGTCGAGGTGATGAACGGGCTTGTCCGCTGGCTGGGTGTCGACAGCCAGATCACGTCCCTGAACAAGAAGCTGAAAAAGCAGAACCCCGATCCGATGGCCGACAAGGTCGCCAACTTTGCGCAGATGGAACAGGCGCTTGCGCGCATGGACCGGTTCAACCTGTCGCGCACCCCCAATTTCGAACCGCGCCGGGGTCCGATGATTCCGACCTATGTCGCAGCCGCCGACAGCCCGCTGCTGTTCATGCCACTGAAATCCGGGCCGAACGGCGTGGTGCAGGGCTGGCTGGCGGCGCTGGACGGCAAGAGCGTCGAGGCGCTGGAAACCGGGTTCAGCCAGAAGACCCTGCGGGATTGGCTGTGCGCCCATCCCGGCCACCGCAAGTTCACCGTCGTGCGGCATCCGGTCGTGTGGGCGCATACGGCGTTCTGCGACAGGATCGTGTCCAACGGTCCCGGCAGTTTTGCCGAAATTCGCGCGACCCTGCGCAAGGTCCACGGCGTCGAAGTGCCAGACGGTGGCCCGGTGCCGGAAACGGATGTCGTCTACAACATGCAGGCCCACCGTCGGGCGTTCCTCGCCTTTCTGAAGTTCCTGAAGAACAACCTGTCCGCGCAGACCGCTGTACGCACGGATGCCGCTTGGGCCTCGCAGGTGTCATTGCTGCAGGGCATGGCGGATTTCGGGTTGGCGGATGTCATCGTGCGTGAACAAACGATGCGCGGCGACCTTGCGCGACTGGCGGCGCAGATCGGTTGCACTACGATGCCGGCGTTGCCAGACAATGCTGACCCCTTCGCGGCCCGTCTGGCTGCGATCCATGACGATGTGGTGGAAGGTGCTGCGCGCGACGCCTACGGCCGCGATTACGAAGGGTTCGGCTTCGGTCCGTTCCGCTAGGCGGCCTGAGTCGCCTCTGTTTCGGTCAGGATCGTGTACAGGGTTGCCGGATCGCTGTTCGCCCGCAGTTTGGCACAGATGTCAGGGTTGCGCATCGTCCGCGACACGAGGGCCAGGGCCCGCAGGTGTTCCACCCCGGCCTCCTCTGGCGCGATCAGTGCGAAAACCAGATCGACCGGCTGGCGATCCACGGAATCGAAATTCAACGGCTTTTCAAGCCGCAGGAAGATGCCCCGCACCTGGTCCGCGTCGGCCAGTCGCGCGTGGGGCAAGGCAATGCCATGTCCCACGCCGGTCGGACCCAGCCCTTCGCGTTCCACCAACGCTTCGATCACGTCGGCAGAGGTCATGCGATAGGACTGTTCTGCCAGCGCGCCCAGATCATGGAACAGACGCTTCTTGCTCGTGCAACCGCCCAGCACCTTGACGGCGCTTTGCTGCAGGATGTCGGCCAGTTGCATCACATCGTTCCTCAGTCCGGATTTGGCTGTTCAGCCCGCCTCGTGCGGATCGATCCAGCCGATGTTTCCATCGTCGCGCTTGTAGACCACGTTGATGCGGCCTTGCTTTTCGTTGCGGAACACCATGACCTGACTGTGGGACAGCTCCATCTGCATGACGGCTTCGCTGACAGAGATGGAGGGGATCTTCGCCTCGCTCTCGGCCACGATGACCGGTGCATCACTGGTCTGCTCGTCCTCGTCGTTGTCATCCGCCGTTGCAGCGAGGATATACGACCCACCGCCCGAGACTTCAACCGGGTCGGGCCGGTCGCGGTGGTGATCCTTCAGGCGACGCTTGTAGCGACGCAACTGCTTGTCCATCTTCTGGCAACAGGCATCGAAGGCCGCGTAGATTTCGGAGTCGCGACCCGAGGCCTGGACGGTCAGGCCGGTGGACAGGTGGACCACGGATTCCGCCACATGCTCATGCCCGGACTTCGAGAAGACGACATAAGCCTCGGTCGGGCGACCGGCATATTTCGCCAGCGTCTCACCCAGTTCGGATTCGACGTGCGTCTGAAGTGCCGCGCCGATGTCGATCTGTTTTCCGCTGATCTGATACCGCATGATCTCTCCTCTTCTGATGTTATTCAAACACGCAAGGATCAAGGCCGCTGGCGGCCCGAAGTTCCCTTTGCACATGCTGGACAGGATGCTGCTTTCGAGGTTTCCGAAAGCTTAAGGTTTCCGACCGGCGCGGACGCCTTGGTGGAAGGGCGATGGAAAGGCTCTAGCATCATCACGAACATTCAGCGCCATAACGGGTCTGTCTGTCAATGCGGCTCAATTCACGCGGAAGCCTTCGCCAAGGTAGACGCGCTGCACGTTGGCGTCGCGCACGACCTCTTCTGTCGTCCCGCTCATCAGGACCTTGCCGTCATGCAGAATATAGGCGCGGTCCACGATCTGAAGTGTTTCCTGGACGTTGTGATCGGTGATCAGCACACCGATGCCACGGTTCTTGAGGTCGGCAACAAGGTGCCGGATTTCAGCGACTGCGATGGGATCGACACCGGCAAAGGGTTCGTCCAGCAGCACATATTTCGGCCCGGCTGCCAGGCAGCGGGCGATTTCGGCGCGGCGACGCTCTCCGCCGGACAGCGCGACGGCGGGTGCGCGGCGCAGGTGTTCGATCGAGAATTCAGCCAGAAGCTGTTCCAGCCGGTCGCGGCGACGCTTCTTGTCGGGCATGGCGATTTCCAGAACGGCCTTGATGTTGTCCTCGACCGTCAGGCCGCGAAAGATCGACATTTCCTGCGGTAGATATCCGATGCCGCGATTGGCGCGGCGATACATGGGCATGGTCGTCACGTCTTCGCCATCGACCGTCACCTGACCGCCTTCCAGCGTGATCAGGCCGGCGATCAGGTAAAAGCACGTCGTCTTGCCAGACCCGTTCGGACCCAGCAGCGCGACGACCTCGCCCCGCCCCAGATGCAGACTGACGTCGCGGATGACGGGACGCTTGCGATAGCTTTTGCGCAGGTTGGTGACGCGCAGGCCGGTCATGTCGTCTGGCGTCACGTCGCGCGGCATCAGTTGTTGCCGTCCTGCTGGAACACGGTCCGCACGCGCCCCGACATCTGTGCCGTGCCAGAGGTCAAATCCAGCACCATGCTGTCGGCGGACAACGCGCTTTGTCCCTGCGTCAGAAGCACCTCGCCGGTCAGGGTCAGCTGACCGCCTGCAAGGTCGTAGTCGGCCTCTTGCGCTTCTGCCGCCTCGGTCGCGGTTGCGAAAGTGACGCCACCGCTGGCCTGCAACCGCGTGATGTCGCCGGTGTCGGCCCCGTAGGTTACACGCACCTCGGGTGCGGACAGCCGCAGGTCGCCTTGGCCAATGACCACATTGCCGGTGAACACCGCGGACCCGGTGTCCTGATCGACGTTCAGGCTGTCGGCGGTGACCTCGACAGGTGCGTCCGGGTCGGCGTTGACGCCGCCAAGGTCGATGTTCGTCTGGGCCACGGCAGGCAGGGCAAGCATCAGAAGGCCGATGAGGGGAAGGGTGCGGATCACGTCAGTCGTCCTTTGGTGCGGCAGTTGACGGCGTGTATAGCAGTTTAACGCCATTGGTGAAATTCATCTGCTGACCCGTATCGCCGGTTCCCGCCTGAAAGGTCACTTGACCGGCCTGCAACTGACCGAACGGCGCCTGCACCTCGAGTGCGCCGTCGGATGTGACGGTGCCTGTCGCGAGGTCGGCTTGCAGCCCCTTCGTCTCCATCACGTAGCCCGACGAGGTTTCCAAACGCGCGAGCCCGCTGAGTTGCGCTGTCTGCGCGACCGTATCCACCATGCCGGACCCTGCCGTCACGCGCAGCGTGGTGCCGTCTGTGGCGTCCAGAGACAGGCGCGGGCGGTCGATGGTGACCTGCGAGCCACCGTCAGTGTCAGGACGGGCGGCCTCTGCGCTGATCTGAAGAGTGTCGCCGGTGCTGGTCAGCCCGGAAAAGCGAGGGGCCGCAATGCGCTGTTCAGCAGCGGCCGCATCGATGTCGGCGAACGGAATCTCATTCGTCGTGCCGGTGTTGCGCGCGAACAGGAACAGCGTCGACAGCAGCATCAGCGCCGCCAGCGGCAACAGGATCTTGAGCCAGCCGACAAGTTGGGAATGAAAGTTCGTGGTCGTTGCCATGCGTCACACCACGCCCGCGCGCAGGCAATCATGGATGTGCAGGATGCCCGCGACCTTTTCGTCGGGACCCGTGGCGAACAGGCAGGTGATCTTGCGGTCGTTCATGATCGCCACGGCGCGTTCGGCCAGCGCGCCGGTCTGCACGACGGTCGGGTTGCGGGTCATCACCTCGGCCGCCGTGTGATCCAGCAGACCCTTCATGTGGCGTCGCAGGTCGCCGTCGGTGATGACGCCGGCCAGCGTGCCGTCGTCACCGATGATCCCGGCCACGCCAAAGCCCTTTTGCGATATCGTCAGCAGCACGTCGCCCATCGGGGCATCGGCAGCCACAAGTGGCAGTTCCAGTCCGGTGTGCATCAGGTCCGCGACCTTGGCCAGCCGTGCGCCCAGCTTGCCCCCCGGATGCACGTCGCGAAAGTTTTCGGGCGTGAACTTGCGATGCTCCATCAGGGCGATGGCCAGCGCGTCGCCCAGCGCCAGCGTCATGGTGGTCGAAACCGTCGGCACCACGCCGGTGCCGCACGCTTCGCCCAGTTGCGGCAAGACGAGGGCGATGTCCGACTGTTGCAACAATGTGCTGTCGGCGCGACTTGCCACGCCGATCAGCGGGATGCCGAAGCGGCGGGTGTAGGCGACCATGTCCGCCAGTTCCGGCGTCTCGCCCGAATTGGACAGGATGATCACGACGTCGCCGGGTGTCAGCATGCCAAGGTCGCCGTGGCTCGCCTCGGCCGGGTGGACGAAGTGCGAGGGGGTGCCGGTGCTGGCAAAGGTCGCAGCGATCTTGCGCGCGATGTGGCCGGATTTGCCCATGCCGGAGACGATGACCCGGCCCCGGGTCTGCAACAACAGACCGACGGCAGCGGAAAAGCTGCCGTCGAGTGTATCGGCCAATGCCGTCAGTGCGGTAGCTTCGGCCAGAATCACGCGGCGCCCGGCGTCACTGAAGATGCGATCCTGTTCCATCAGTGCGCGAACACGTCGGGATCGGCCCACCCGGCAAGGTCCAGTTGCGCGCGGGTCGGCAGAAAGTCGAAGCAGGATTGCGCCAATGCAGTGCGGCCTTCGCGGTCCAGCCGTTCTTCGAGCACGGCTTTCAACGCATGCAGATACAGCACGTCCGACGCCGCATAGTCCAGCTGTGCGGCGGTCAGGTCGGCGGCCCCCCAATCGCTTTGCTGCTGATGCTTAGAGATATCGGTTCCCACCAACTCGCGCAGAAGTTCCTTCAGGCCGTGGCGGTCGGTAAAGGTGCGGACCAGCTTCGACGCGACCTTGGTGCACCAGACCGGTTGGCACAGCACGCCATAGGCGTTGAACAAGGCGGCAATGTCGAAGCGGCCGAAATGGAACAGCTTGGTCACGCCCGGATCGGCCAGCATCCGGCACAGGTTCGGCGCGGCCGCGATGTTGGGCGAGACTTGGACGAGGTGGCAGTCGCCGTCGCCGCCGGACATCTGGATCAGGCAAAGCCGGTCGCGCCGCGGGATCAACCCCATCGTCTCGCAATCGATCGCGACGACAGGGCCAAGGTCCAGTCCGTCCGGCAGATCGTCGCGGTAAAGATGGTTGGCCATGGGCGCTGTGCCTTCGCTGAAGTGTCTTCCAGATAGGCCGCGCGCGTCACCGGCTCAAGCCCTAAGCGGCCATGCTTGCGGCGAACGATGATCGGATCAGTCAGGATGCGGGCGCAGGCGCGGCTTTCCCTGCAAGGCGCGCCTGTTGCAGACGCCGCCTCAGGCGTCCGTTTCGGCAGTCGGCGCGCGGGCAAGGCGTGCCCTGATCGGAAGGTGATCCGAAGCGGCGCGGGTCAGTGCCGTATCGATCATGTGGACGTCATGCAGCGCAAGGTCGCGTGTCGTGCCGATCCTGTCCAGCGGGGCAAGGCGCCAGCGGGCATGGAACGAATGACCCGGCGACTGCAGCGCGAACCTTTGGCTCAGCGGTCCAAGTCCGCGGCGGGCGGACCACTCGTTCAGGTCCCCAGCAATCAGGGTCGGATGCGGCGGCTGCCCGGACAACCAATCCAGCACCGCGTGCTGCTGGCCCAGACGTGACCGCCGCAACAGCCCCAGATGCAGCCCGACGATCCGCAACGGCCCCATCGGCGTCATGACAGTCGCAGACACGGCACCACGCGGCTCCAACCCCGGAAGGGTAATCCGGTCGACCGACGCCACGGTCCAGTCCGGGCGCACGAGAATCGCGTTGCCGTGCCAGCCAAGACTGACTGCATTCATCGCAAGCGACGCTGGTGACAGTCCGCATTGGGTCATTGCATCGAGGGGCAGGGCGGCTGGCCGCTGGCCCAGCCGCAGATCGGCCTCTTGCAGGATCGCGATATCGCACCGGGCTTCACGCAGGATGGTCAGGATGCGATGCGGATCCCGCCGCCGGTCGGTACCGACGGCCTTGCGGATGTTGTAGCTGACGACGTGAACGGCAGCGGCTGGGTCTTGTGTCACAGGATCGGTGCTCCGATACGAAAGAGTCCTTCGCCGATGCGTCGCATGGCACCGGCGTTCGCAATTCCCACGTCGCAGGACGGTGTGTGTCCGGTAAACCAGTCCGCCAGTTGCGCGACGCTTGTGGGATCATGGACGAACAGTGTGTCCTCGAAGTTAAGCAGCATGCTGCGCACATCGAAGTTCACGGAGCCGACGTAGGCCGATTGGTCGATGATGCCGGCCTTGGCGTGCAGCATGCCGGGTTTGAACAGAAGGATCTTGCAACGCGCCGCCTGCAACTCTCGCAAATAGGCACCACGCGCAAAGTCCGCGATGCGCTGGTTGGACCGGCGCGGCAACATGATGCACACATCGACGCCGCGGCGGCCGGCAACAGACAGCGCCTCGCTCAGCGTGTCGGTCGGCAGAAAGTAGGGCGTGGCAATCCAGACGCGGGTATCGGCCCTGTGGATTGCGTTGATCAGGGTGTCGTGCAGACCGTCGTGGCGCAGGTCCGGCCCGGAGGGCACGAGCTGGGCGATGGTCTTGCCGTCACCGGGTGGTGGTGCGATCACCGGATCATCCGCAGTTCCACCGGTGCCGCGCCAGTCCGACGCAAAGACGCCAGCGCAGCTTTGGACGGCGGGACCCCGCAGGGTAAAGGCCAGATCGGTCCAGACATCCGGCCCGTCGCCCAGGTACTCGTGGCCGATGTTCATTCCGCCCCCAAAGGCCACGGATTGGTCGACCACCATGATCTTGCGGTGATTGCGCAGATTCAGGTGACCACGCATCGGGCGCTGCACCAGCGGCGAGAAAAATCGCACCTCTCCGCCCGCGTCCGACAAGGCGTTCAGGCTTTGCCATGGCGGATTGAGCGTGCCGAGCCGGTCGATGATCAGGCGCACGGCGACGCCCTGGCGCGCCTTCTCGGTCAGTGCCGCCACGAACGCGCGCCCGACGTCGTCACGGGCAACGATATAGAACATGGCGTCGATCTCGTGCTTGGCCCCGGCGATCAGATCGAACAGTGCCGCGCGGGCCGACTGAGGCGTATCGTGCAGCGTGAATGCATGCCCATCGGATGCGCCCGGCAGGCCGTAGGCGCGCAGCATGGCGTCCACATGACAGGCGGGTGGTTGGTCCGACACCGGTAGCAGTTTCAGCGCCTCCGGTCCATTGGCGCGCTTGCGTACCGCCAGGCCGACGAAGAACGGGATGGCGAAATATGGGGCCACGATTAGGAACAGCAGCCACGCCGCCGTCGATTGCGGCGACCTGCGCTGTTGCAGCAAAAACGCCGCCGCGGCAATCACCAGTGCACTGAGAAGCACGATTTCAGCGTGGGTCGTCAGCCAGCTCAGCGGCACGGTGCACTCCTGCGGTAGATGTCACAGGTATGCTGTGGAATCCGGATTGCCAACACGTGGACGGACTTGGGGTTCCGGCTGGCATCACTGCGACGTGCCGATGATGGAATCCAAATCGCGCCACAATGGTTTCGGAAAAGCAGAAGCCGACTTTGGTGCCTAGGAGACGCATCCAATCCCTATATCTTGATGTGCCACAGCGACCGCGCATCTCTGATTTTCAAAGCTTTTCAAGTCATCCACTGTATCAGCCCACTTCACAATGCCCCACGGCATACCATATATTGAGGGGGACACAGAGGGGGACTGGAAATGGCACGGGAAACGAACCGTCTAAGCGCGTCCGGTTTGAAAGCGGCCCCCGCAGGCAAACACGCGGACGGCGCGGGCCTGTGGCTGCACAAGCGCGACGACGGCGGCGCACAGTGGGTCTTGCGCGTCACCACGCACGGGCGGCGGCGCGAGATGGGCCTGGGGGCTTTCCCTGCGGTATCTCTCAAAGCGGCGCGAGAGGCGGCAGAGGCGGCGCGGGCCGTCGTCCGGCAGGGGCTGGACCCGATTAAGGAGCGCGAACGCCAGCGGCGAGCGGCGGCGCGCAACATTCACATGCTGTCCGATATCGCGCTGGACGCATTTGAGAGCCGCAAGGCCGAACTAAAAGGCGACGGCACGGCGGGCCGCTGGTTTTCCCCGCTGGAACTGCACGTCCTGCCCAAGCTGGGCCGCGTCCCTGTCGCTGATATCGACCAGAAGGATATCCGCGACACGCTGGCCCCCATCTGGCACACGAAAGCAGAAACCGCCCGCAAGGCGATGAACCGTCTGGGCATCGTCCTGCGTCACGCGGCGGCGCTGGGCCTTGATGTGGACTTACAGGCGACCGAGAAAGCAAAGGCCCTGCTGGGCAAGCAACGCCACACGGTCACGAACGTCCCCGCGATGAACTGGCGCGACGTGCCTGCCTTCTATCAATCGCTGGGCGGCAGCATCACCGAACTGGCCCTGCGCTTGCTTATCCTGACGGCGGTGCGGTCTGGCCCCCTGCGCATGATGCACCTTGACCAGATCGACGGCGATATCTGGACCATCCCCGCAGCGGCGATGAAAGGCCGTCTGGGGGCCACGTCCGATTTTCGGGTGCCGCTGTCGGCAGAAGCGCAGGCCGTCATCACAGAGGCCCGCAAATTCGCCCGTGACGGGTTCCTGTTCCCCGGTGCCAGGCGCGGCGTCATATCCGACATGACAATGACCGCCTACATGGACAGGCGCGGTCTGTCAGAGCGTCCCCACGGCTTCCGGTCGTCCTTCCGCGACTGGACGGCAGAGGCGACCCAGACCCCGCATGAGGTCGCGGAAACCTGCCTCGGTCACACGACAGGCGGCACTGTGGAACGCGCCTATCGCCGCACGGATTTTCTGGAGCAAAGGCAGGCATTAATGGAACGATGGGCCAATGTTTTAATCAGAATCGGCAATCAAAACGTGAGGTCTATCGCATGAAGCGTTTCATCCTGCTTACCGATGAAGACGGACACATGAGAGATGACATTTACCAATTAGTCGCGAGCGTTGTTTTAGCACCAGATGACTTGGCGTCACAGAGACAACTCTATTGGCTCCTTACCGATGAAAAGGCCCGTTATTTTTCTGGACCAAGAAAAGATTATCGTGAGTCGTCCGTTGTTCAAACGCTAAAATCAAGCTTCGCGAAGTCGGATGGACGAAGGTATGCCGCTGCAATTCTCGCGTTATCCCTTCTAATCCTATCAACAGAAGATAATTTGGAGCCGGACATTGCAGAGGCCCGCAAAGTTGCGATGCGTGTAATTGAAGTGAACAGGGTAAGCAATCATGGCATGTTTTCTGTATTGCATTTTGAGAATGGTTCTTTTGTTAGCCGCAACGTTACGCCCACTGCGGATCGAACTGGCTTCACTCGGGCACTCAAAGAGTTTGGCTCGGTTGCACATATTTACGCTGCGACGTTAATTTATGCGTCTTACGCTACACCTGTGCACCCCTACCACTATAGCGATTTTGATATTTGCCAGATACTTTCCACAGCCGCACACCTAGAGTTTTTGCTTGAAAAGCATGGGTCTTCATACTTTCCATACCTTTGGAGCATTTCAAAAAACTTACCAATAGAAGCGCAAGCTGTGCCGCCCCTACCAATCCCAACCGGACTATATTCTTTCATTGCATCCGGCCTTCCAAACCCAAAATAGGATGTGCACTTCAAGTGCACAGGTGCGCACGTCAAGTGCTCCTTACTAAGTCAGGACATTTCGTTCTTCATGGACCAAGGTAACCCTTGGAGTCCTACAATGAACTACATCACACTTAGCCAGTTAAGTGACAAAATAGGGGGACGTGCGCGGTCTTCCATCTATCGCGACATTGAATCTGGCCGTCTGCCCAAACCGATTAAATTCGGTTCCCGTCTCTATTGGGACGAAGCCGCCATCGACGCGGCAATTCAGAGCATTGCGGGATAAGACCCGCCCCGCTGTGCATGGCACTGGGCGGGGTCGGGAATAATCCGTTGCAAGATTACCGACACCATACGCCCAGCGCCTCAATTTCACAATGAAAAGGAGGCCTGAAAATGGCTAAGACCGACTGGGGCAATGCCCCGTTTACCATCATCAACTTCGACCGCAACCACTTACACATCTACGTCAAAGGTCGCGACAAGTGGGCGCTGGGCCAACTGATCGGCGCGGGCAATCGTGGCTGCACGCCTATTGAAAATCCTGCGCCGCGTTGGTCGGCTTATGTGTTCAACCTGCGCGAAATAGGCGTGCAGATCGACACAGTTCACGAACCACACGGCGGGGATTTTAGCGGATTGCATGGGCGATACATTTTGCGGTCCCGCGTCCTTCCCGGTCATGTGGAGGTCGTTCGATGACCCCCGCAAGCATCCGCCGCCTTTGCCGCCGCTATGGCCTGACCGTCACCCAAGCCCGCCTAGTCGCTGCGCTGCACTATGGGGGTAAGCATGACTGACCCGCACACCCGCCTGACACGCCGCAATGACAAGTGG
>NZ_JBMERN010000003.1:0-113198 GCF_049310965.1 Loktanella sp. DJP18
CTTCATTCTGGCCAGATGATCCTGCACCGAAAGCAGGATCATGAGCCTTTTTGCGACCGACTTCGACGAAACAGGCGCGCTGCATGATACCGGTGCGGACCTTGAGTCCGCGACCGGCCCCGGGCTTGTCGATCAGGTCCGGATTGCGACACGCGTGGCCGCCGAAGATGATCCCCTGATCCGACGCCTACTGGCGACGGATCAGATCTCGGCCAGGATCGCCCGACAGGCCCGCCTGATCGCCGATCGTGAACGGCTGCCCATCGCGGACGTCCTGCGCACAAGGTTCAGCGTGTCCCCCAGGGTGCTGGTGCTGGCCGAAGGTGCCGACCTGTCGTGCCCGCTGGTCGACCCCGCCGTGCAGCCCCCGGACCGTGCGCTGGTCGGCCGCTACGGTGTCGCGCGCGCCATGACGCACACTGTCCTGCCATGGCGGCAGGTCGGTAACTGCACACTGGTTCTGGCCCCTTGCTACGACACATTCCTGCGCCACCGCACCGGGTTGGAAGACGCCTTGGGTCCGGTGCGGATGGCCCTTTGCACGACCGACCAGATCACGTCGGTTCTGGCGCGCGCCTTCGGCGCGGACCTTGTGCAGCGGGCCGAGACACGCCTGCCCGCCAGTCAAAGCAGTCGCGGCTGGCGCACCGGGCCAGCGATGGTCCTGTCGATGCTTCTCGTCAGTGCGCTCGCCATCACCGCTGTGACGGCCCCCGTCACCCTTTTGTCGGTGCTGTCCATCATCGCAGTCGCCCTGCTTGTCCTGACCGGCACCATCAAGGCCGCTGCGGCGCTGATCGGCAGCGGACCCGATCCGGTGCCGGTCACGGCCGAAGCCGACATGCTGCCGGTCATCACCCTGCTGATCCCGCTTTACCGCGAAGGCGCAATCGCCGATCACCTGCTGACCCGGCTCGAGGCGCTGGACTATCCGCGTGAACGGCTCGACGTCTGCCTCGTGCTGGAAGACGACGACACCACGACCCGCACCGCGCTGAACCGCACGCATCTGCTGACGTGGATGCGCCCGATCGTCGTGCCACAGGGGACGTTGCGCACGAAGCCGCGCGCACTGAACTATGCGCTGGATTTCGCGCGCGGCAGCATCGTCGGCATCTACGACGCAGAGGATGCGCCCGACCCCAATCAATTGCGCATCGTCGCCGCCACATTCGCCACAGCACCGCCGCAGGTCGCCTGCCTGCAAGGGGTGCTGGACTACTACAACAGCTCTGCCAATTGGCTGACCCGCTGTTTCACCATCGAATACGCCAGCTGGTTTCGCGTTGTGCTGCCGGGCTATGCGCGCATGGGCCTCGTGGTGCCGCTGGGCGGCACGGCATTGTTCTTTCGGCGCGAAATTCTGGAAGGGCTGGGCGGCTGGGACGCGCACAACGTCACCGAAGACGCCGATCTGGGGCTGCGATTGGCCCGCGCCGGGTTTCAGACGGTCTTCATCCCCTCCGTCACCTTCGAGGAAGCGAACGGCCGCTTCTGGCCCTGGGTCAAGCAACGGTCACGCTGGCTGAAAGGCTATGCCATCACCTACTGCGTCCACATGCGCAATCCGGCCCGATTGTGGCGCGACCTGGGGGCATGGCGGTTCTTTGGCGTGCAGGTGCTGTTCGCGGGCACCCTGTCCCAGTTCCTTCTCGCACCGTTGATCTGGTCGTTCTGGCTTATCCCGCTGGGACTGAATCACCCGGCAGCGGCCCTGCTGCCCGTGCCGGTCTTCTGGACGATGGTCGGCCTGTTCGTTCTGGCCGAGGTCACGAACCTCGGGGTCGCGGCGCTGGCCCTGCGGCGCGCGAACAAGCGGTGGCTGCTGCCCTGGGCGCTGTCACTGCAACTCTACTTTCCGCTGGGCTCCATCGCAGTCTACAAGGGTCTGCTGGAACTGACCTGAAAGCCGTTCTACTGGGACAAGACGGCACACGGCATTCTTCTGCCCAAACGGTCACGCGGTCAGGGCACCCCCTGACCTGACATCGGCGGGGTTCGGTCCGTCACTCTGCCGCTTCGACCTTGGCCGCATCAAGGCGCAGGCGCGTGACGAACGCCTGAGATATGTGGTCCCGCAGGGCCGCGTCGGCGGCGTCACCGTCACCGGCGGCAATCGCCTCAACGATGCGCCCGTGTTCCTCCAACGTGTCGGCCCCACGGCCTTCGGCCGAGATCGAGGTCGTCGCCAGCAACGCCATCGACCGATGCACAAGGTCGAGTTGCTGCACCAGAAATCGGTTGTGCGATGCAAGGTGGATCTGTTTGTGGAACCGCCGGTTCGCCCGCGACAGTCCTGCCGGATCGTTGCGCAGGGCCTGATCGGCGGCCAGCATGTCGCGCAGCACGGCGACTTCTTCGGGGGTCGCGTGGCGGGCGGCAAGGCGCGCCGCCAGCCCTTCCAGCGTCCCGCGCACGACATAAAGTTCCGCCATCTGTGTGTGATCCAGCGAAGCCACGATCAGCGACCGCCCGTCGCGGGTCAGCAGGCTTTGCGTTTCAAGCCGTTGCAGCGCCTCGCGCACCGGCGTGCGGCTGACGCCAAGCCGGTCGGCCAGCTCGCTTTCCACCAGCCGGTCGCCGGGCTTGTAGATGTGGCTGTCGATGGCTTCGAGGATCAGCGTATAGGCGTCTTTCTGCGGCGTGGCACGGTCCTGCATGGCGGTCTCCTCCTCTGGCGCACACCTTAGTCGCGCTTGGGGACTGCGGGCAAGGATGTCGCATGCCTCCGACCTTTCCGGCTACGCCGCTTCACCCTATATGCAAGGCATGGACAGAGACGCGACAGACATCCTCATCAGCGGCGGCGGCGTGGCGGGCCTTGCGACGGCGATCGCCTTTGGCGCGGCCGGATTCGACGTGATCGTCGTGGACCCTGCAGCACCCGTCACGGATGCGACACAGGACGGAGCCGATCTGCGCACCACGGCATTCCTGCAACCGGCGCAGGCCTTTCTGGCGCGTGCGGGTCTTTGGGACGCATTGTCCCCCGACGACACGCCGCTTGCCGTCATGCGGATCGTGGACGCGGCCCGGGACCCCGCCGTGACCCGCGATTTCGTGGCCAGCGACATCTCTGACGCGCCCTTTGGGTGGAACCTGCCGAACTGGCTGCTGCGGCGCGTGATGGTGGACCGCATAGCGGACATGGCGAACGTGACCCTGCGCACCGGCACCGGCTTTGCCGGCATGGTCGCGCGGCTCGACTGTGCCCTTGTGCGTCTGACCGACGGTGGCCAGATCGCGGCAAAGCTCGTGATCGGTGCGGATGGTCGCAATTCGGCCGTGCGGCAGGCCAACGGCATCGAGGTTACCGTCAAGCGCTACGGGCAAAAGGCGATCACCTTTGCCGTCACCCATCCCGCTCCGCACGACGGCATCTCGACCGAGGTGCACCGTGCCGGCGGCCCCTTTACCCTCGTCCCCCTGCCCGACCACGAGGGGCTGCCCTGCTCGTCGGTCGTCTGGATGGACACCGGCCCGCACATCGCGACGCTGGCAGCACTGTCGGACGCCGACTTTGCCGCCGCCGCGAACGCCCGCAGCGCCGGTGTGAACGGCCAACTGACGCTGGTGGGCAAGCGGTCGGTCTGGCCCATCGTCAGCCAGATCGCCGACCGCATCACCGCCCCGCGCACCGCCCTGGTGGCAGAGGCCGCGCATGTGGTGCCACCCATCGGCGCACAGGGCCTGAACATGTCGCTGGCCGACATGGCGTGCTTGCTGGACCTTGCGGTGGCGTCGCCGCAGACCTTGGGCGAACCAGCGATGCTGTCTGCCTACGCCAAGGCGCGGCACGGCGACATGCGCCTGCGCGTCACGGGCATCGACGTGCTGAACCGCACCTCGATGGCCGCAAGCCCGCTGGTCCACGACCTGCGTGCCCTCGGCGTGCGGGCGCTGCACGATGCAGCCCCCGTCCGTCAGCGGCTGATGAAACTCGGCCTTGGTGCGTCCTAAAGGACGCGGGTCAGCACCGGCAGCAGGCGGTCCAGCGTGCCCTGCACGTCGTACAGCTTGTCGAGCCCGAACAGCCCAAGCCGGAAGGTCATGAAACCCGCGGGCTCGCCGACCTGCAACGGCACCCCGGCGGCAATCTGCATGCCTTCGCGCACGAAGGCGGCACCGGACTTCACCTCTGGATCGTCGGTATAGCTGACGACGACGCCGGGGGCCTGAAAGCCATCCGCCGCGACGGACCGCACGCCCAGTCCCGTCAGATGCGCGCGCACGGCATTGCCCAGTTCCCACTGGGCTGGCTTCAGCCTGTCAAAGCCGTAGTCCCGCGTTTCTTCCATCGTGTCGCGAAAGGCGCGCAGGCCGTCCGTCGGCATGGTGGCGTGATAGGCATGGCCACCGTCCTCGTAGGCTTTCATGATCGCGCGCCACTTCTTCAGGTCGCCTGCGAAACTGTTCGAGGTCGTGGCCTCCAGCCGCTGCGCGGCGCGGTCGGACAACATGACAAGGCCCGCGCAGGGCGTCGATGACCACCCCTTTTGCGGGGCAGAGATCAGCACATCCACCCCCGTGGCCTTCATGTCGACCCAGATGCAGCCCGACGCGATGCAGTCCAGCACCATGATCGCGCCGACCGCATGCGCCGCATCAGCCATCGCTTTTAGATAATCGTCCGGCAGGATCATGCCCGCGCTGGTTTCCACATGCGGGGCAAAGACGACATCGGGCTTCGCGTCATGGATCGCCTGCACGACATCCTCGATCGGTGCCGGTGCAAAGGGCGCGCGACTGTCGTTGCCGGTCTGATGCGCCATTTTCACCGTCGTCTGCGCGGCAAAGCCGCCGGCGTCGAAGATCTGGGACCAGCGGTAGGAAAACCAGCCGTTGCGCAGGATCAGGCAGTGCGCGTTCGTGCCGAACTGCCGCGCCACCGCCTCCATCCCGAAGGTGCCGCCGCCGGGGACGATGGCGACCGCATCCGCACCGTAGACCTCCTTCAGCATGGCGGAACAATCGCGCATCACCTGCTGGAACACCTTCGACATGGAATTTAACGACCGATCCGTGAAGACCACCGAAAATTCCATCAGCCCGTCCGGGTCGACCGGGGTGTGCGTCATCTGTCCGTCCATCGCGTCCTCCATCGCTTTGCCATCCGAGGTAGGCCGAAACGCGCAAGCTGGCAAAGCCTATCTTGGCATACCGTATAACAGTGGCCCCCTTACAAAGGGCCGGGTCTGCGCTCCTCGCTCAGCATCACGTTCGCCTCGACCTGACCGACCCCGGGCAGGGTCATGATCCGCCGCCGCAGGACCCGTTCGAAATCCGCCAGATCGCGGGCGACGACGCGCAGGCGATAATCGTAAAGCCCCAGCACATGGGTCACGACCTGCACTTCGGGGATCGCGCCCACCGCGCGTTCAAAGTCCTCGAGACTGACGCGGCCTTTCGTCGCCAGCTTGATGCCCAGAAACACGGTGACCCCGAACCCCAGCCGTTCGGCATCCAGCAGCAGACGGCGCCCGGTCAGAATCCCCGCGTCCTGCAAACGCCTGATCCGCCGCCAGGCCGCGGGCTGGCTCAGCCCCAGTTGCCGCCCCAAGGCCGAGGCCGACTGCCCTGCATCCGCCACCAGCAGACGCAGCAGCGCGCGGTCCAGATCGTCCAGCGTCACAGGGGCAACCCCATCTCGGACTTCACGGCGGCGACGTCCATCAGCGCCTCGATATCCGCGATGTGCGGCAGCGACAGGATGCGGGTGCGGTAAAGGTGCTGGTAATGACCCAGATCGCGCGCCACCAGCGCCAGCCGCACATCGACGCGGCCCAGAAAGGTCTGGATTTCCAGCACCTCCGCCACATCGCGCGCATCGGTCAGAAAAGCGTCGAACGCGCCTGGCACCGTCTTGTCCAGCGTGATGCGCAGGCTGACCTGCAGCGGATATCCCAGCGCCGCCCAGTCGATAACCGCGGTCTGGCCCCGGATGATGCCGTCCGCCGTCAACCGGTCCAGCCGCCGGGTCGCCTGCCCCGCCGTCAGGCCGGCCAGGACTGCCAGCTCCGGCACGGTCAGGCTGGGGTCCGCCTGCATCCGGCGCAACAGCGCCCTGTCCTTGTCATCCTGCATGAAACTCTCGAAAACTGGCGAAATGGCGCATGATCCCATTCATCTGGCCAGATAAACTCAAAATTCTGCTCTCGCAAGTGCGGCTGAAATCAATATGGTGCGCCACAATGCAACAAACCAAGGATGAACCCCATGCGCGTTTATTATGACCGCGATTGCGACGTGAACCTGATCAAGGACAAGAAGGTCGCGATCCTCGGCTATGGCTCTCAGGGCCACGCCCATGCGCTGAACCTGCGCGATTCGGGCGCCAAGAACCTCGTCGTCGCCCTGCGCGAAGGCTCACCCAGCGCCAAAAAGGCCGAAGCCGAAGGCCTCAAGGTGATGGGCATCGCGGAAGCCGCCGCTTGGTGCGACCTGATCATGTTCACGATGCCCGACGAACTGCAGGCGGAAACCTACCGCAAATACGTCCACGACAACCTGCGTGACGGGGCCGCCATGGCCTTTGCCCACGGTCTGAACATCCACTTCGGCCTGATCGAACCGAAACCCGGCGTCGACATCATCATGATGGCACCCAAAGGCCCCGGCCACACGGTGCGCGGCGAATACACCAAGGGCGGCGGCGTGCCCTGCCTTGTCGCCGTTCATCAGGACGCGACGGGCCGCGCGATGGAAATCGGCCTGTCCTATTGCTCTGCCATCGGCGGTGGCCGGTCCGGCATCATCGAAACCAACTTCCGCCAGGAATGCGAGACCGACCTGTTCGGCGAACAGGCGGTGCTCTGTGGCGGTCTGGTCGAGTTGATCCGCATGGGCTTCGAGACGCTAGTCGAGGCCGGTTACGAGCCCGAGATGGCCTATTTCGAGTGTCTGCACGAGGTGAAGCTGATCGTCGACCTGATCTATGAGGGCGGCATCGCGAACATGAATTATTCGATCTCGAATACGGCCGAATACGGCGAATACGTCTCTGGCCCGCGCATCCTGCCTTACGACGAAACCAAGAAGCGCATGAAGGACGTGCTGACCGACATCCAGACCGGCAAGTTCGTGCGTGATTTCATGCAGGAAAACGCCGTTGGTCAACCGTCGTTCAAGGCCACCCGTCGCATCAACGACGAACACCAGATCGAGAAGGTTGGCGAAAAGCTGCGCGCGATGATGCCGTGGATTTCCGCGGGCCGCATGGTGGACAAGGCCAAGAACTGATCCCTGCCGCCAGTGCAGCGAAAGGCCCGCCTCGGTGGCGGGCCTTTCTCATATCGATTCCTTTTCAGCGAAAGGGCTGCGGCCCCGGTCCATCCTTGGCCAGCGACGATTTGGGCGCATTGGGGTCTTTCATCTTTTTCTCGGTCTGCGCCTTGCTATAGAGGGAGAAGACGATGGCCGCGAGCAATGTGAACATCGCCAGCAGCGGCAGCAGAAAATTCCAGTCCATGACGGGTCTCCGGTATGTGGGATTGGTGTGGCAGAACGTCAGGACCTAATGCAGAACTCAACCACAGGTTCCCCGGCACCGACGCGCGGCAACTGGGCCTCGATCTTCGTGCTGGGTCTGATCTGGGGCGGCACCTTCATGGTCGTGGCGGTCGCCCTGCGCGGCTACGGCCCGCTGACCGTCGCCTGCGCCCGCACGACGCTGGGGGCGCTGGCGCTGCTGGGCCTGCGGGCGGCGCTGCGCCGGCCCTGGCCGGACGTGTCCCCGCGCCTTGTGAAGTACCTGTGTTTCATCGGCATCCTGAACACCGCCTTGCCCTTCGTCCTGCTGTCCTGGGGCCAGCAATACGTGCCGTCGGCCTTTGCCGGCATCTCGATGGCGGCGCTGCCGCTGTTCGTGCTGCCGCTTGCCCATGTCTTCAGCGACGAGGCGCTGTCCACCCGCCGCCTGATCGGCGTCATCGTCGGTTTCATCGGCGCTTTGGTGCTGATCGGCCCCGGCGTGCTGCGGATCGGAACGGGGTGGGAACCGCTGGGCCAGCTTGCCTGTGTTGCCGCCGCAATCTCCTACGCGATCGCAAGCATCATGACCCGGCGCTGCCCACCGATCGATCCCATCGCCCTCGCATCGCTTACGTTGGTCGTGGGATCGGTGGCGCTGATCCCCGCCATGCTGCTGGTCGAGGGCGTGCCCGGTCGCGCCGCGCCGCTGCACATGGCGGCCATCGTCTTTCTCGGCCTGTTTCCCACGGCGCTGGCCGCCCTGCTGCGGGTGACGGTGATCCGCTCGGCTGGCTCCGTATTCATGACGCTGGTGAATTATCAGGTGCCGCTCTGGTCGGTCCTGTGCGGTGCCCTCATCCTGTCGGAGAGCCTGCCGCTGCGGTTCTTTGCGGCCCTCGCCCTGATCCTCTGCGGCCTTGCCATCAGCCAGTGGGCCAGCCTGAAACGGCTCGCGACCCGCCAGGCCTGACGCCGACGCCCCGCATTCTTCTGGTCAAAAATATCCCGGGGTTCGGGGCAGCGCCCCGAGGGGATCAGGCGACCCGCGCGACCTCGTCCACGATGCCGTCCACCACCATCAGCAGCAGGTCCGGGTCCTCGCATTCGGCCATGACCCGGATCAGCGGCTCCGTGCCGGACTTGCGGATCAGCAACCGGCCCTTGCCCGTCAGACGCAGTTCCGCATCGGCAATGCAGGCCTGCACGCTTGCGTCCGCCAACGGGTTCGACCCCGCGGCAAAGCGGACATTCTTCAGCATCTGCGGCACGGTCTGAAACTGCCGGGTCAGGGCCGAGGCCGGCTGCCCGGTCTCGATCATCGCGGCCAGGAACTGCAGCCCTGCCAACAGGCCGTCGCCGGTCGTGGCATAATCGGTCATCACGATGTGGCCGGACTGTTCGCCGCCCAGATTATGACCGCCACGGCGCATCGCCTCGACCACGTAGCGGTCGCCGACGCTGGTGCGTTCCAGTCGCAGCCCGTGACCGTCGAGGAACCGTTCCAGCCCGAGGTTCGACATCACGGTCGCGACCAGCGTACCGTTCGCCAGTCGATCCGACTGCGCCCACCGATGCGCCATCAGCGCCATCAACTGATCGCCGTCCGCCACGCGCCCGGTTTCGTCCAGGATCATCACGCGGTCCGCGTCGCCGTCAAGGCAGATGCCGACATCAGCCCCGTGGCTGACGATCGTCTCCGACGCCTTGCGGGTGTGGGTCGATCCGCAGGCATCGTTGATGTTGAACCCATTCGGCGCGGTGCCGACCTCGATCACCGTGGCCCCCAGTTCCCACAGCACCTCGGGTGCCACCTTGTATGCGGCACCGTGGGCGCAGTCGATGACGACCTTCAGGCCATCCAGCCGCATACCGTGCGGAAAGGTCGATTTCAGACGTTCCGCATACCGGAACCGCCCATCGTCGATCCGCTTGGCCCGACCGATGTTATTCGACTGCGCAGGCTCCACCCCGTCGAAGATCAGGCGGGAAATCTCCTCCTCCGCTGCGTCCGACAGCTTGAACCCGTCGGGCCCGAAGAACTTGATGCCGTTATCATGATGCGGATTGTGACTGGCCGAGATCATGATGCCAAGGTCGGCACGCATGGAACTGGTCAGCATCCCCACCGCCGGCGTCGGCACAGGCCCCAGCAGCAGGACATTCATGCCCGTGCTGGTCAGGCCCGCCGTCAGGGCGTTCTCGAACATGTAGCCGGACAGCCGCGTGTCCTTGCCGATGACGACCCGGTGGCCGTTCGATCCGTCGTTGCGGAAATAGCGCCCGGCCGCAGCCCCGATGCGCAGCGCCATGTCGGCGGTCATCGGCCAGGTATTCGCCGTGCCGCGAATGCCGTCGGTACCGAAAATCTTCTCAACCATGTCTAAACCTCTGTCACGGCCTGCATCATGTCGCAGGCTGCCTTGGTATCCTTGGTATCGTGGACCCGGTGGATTTGCACCCCCTGCGCGATGCCCCCCAGCGTGACCGAGAGGGAACCCGCCGCCCGGTCCCGCGCCAGGTCCCGCCCGGTGATCGTGCCGATGAACCGCTTGCGCGACGCTCCCAGCAGAACCGGACACCCCAACGCGTGAAACAGCGACAGACGCCGCAACAGCGCAAGGTTGTGCGCTTGGGTCTTGCCAAAGCCGATGCCGGGATCGATGACGATGCGGTCCCGCGAAATCCCAGCCGCGACCGCCGCCGTCACCCGCGCGTCAAGGTGATCGTAAACGTCCAGCAGCACGTCGGCATAATGCGGGCTGGCTTGCATCGTGGCGGGATTGCCCTGCGCATGCATCAGGCAGACGGGGCGGCCACTGTCGGCCACGACCTGCCCCATGCGGGCATCCCAGGTCATCGCCGAAACGTCGTTGACCAGCCCCGCCCCCGCCGCAATAGCCGCCTTCGCTACCGCCGCCTTGCGCGTATCGATCGAGATGGCGACGTCGCTTTGCGCGCGCAGCATCGCGATGACGGGGACGGTGCGGGCGGCCTCTTCCGCATCGGAAACAAGGGTTGCGCCGGGCCGCGTGCTTTCTCCGCCGATGTCGATGATGTCCGCGCCTTCGGCCTGCATCTCGAGCGCGTGGGCCAGGGCGGTGTCGCGCGCCACGAAGGCACCGCCGTCCGAAAAGCTGTCAGGCGTCACGTTGAGGATACCCATGATCCGGGGCCGACCCATGTCCAGCCCTGCGACAGCCGTGCGCGGTGCGGTCAGCCGGTCGCGCACGTCGTCCGGCAAATCGGCTGCGGCGATGATGCGGGGGGCCGCGTCGCGCGACAGCACCTCCACCCGGTCGAACCAGCACCAGCCACCCGCCAGCGTCTGCGCACCTTCCGGGCGCGCGGGATCGGTCTGCGGCACGGGCCGGTAATACAGCGTCATGTCAGGCGGTCGGCCGTGGCGGATAGGGCGCGCACCGGAAACGCGGCATTCGGTGCATCGGCCCCGATCAAAAGCAATTCCGCCGCATCCATCTGGTCCGCGAACCAGACCGCAAGGGCCACCGCATCCTGCCGGCCGGCCGAGGGACCGTCGACCGCATCCAGGACGATCTTGGACGGGGCCCAGATGCAGGTCTGGCCGTTCTTCATGGCCCAGTCGAGCTCTGTCCGGCTGCCCACGACGATCAGGCGTGGATCGCGCGCGGCCAGCACCCAGGCGTTCTGCTCGATCGCCAGCAGGTCGATACGGCGTTGCGCCAGCGCATGGGTCGCCTGCGGGGCGGCGACGCCTGCGGCACCGACGCAGACGATCAAGGGCGCATCCAGCGCGATGGCCTGATCGAGCCAGCCTTTCAGTTGCGGCGATTCCACAGCCTCCGGCGACAGGAACAGCACGCGCGGGTGTGGCGCCGCCTCATGCACCTGCACGGCGGAGCGTTCGCCGCCGCGGGCGCGCACGATCTCGACCCCCAGAGAAAACAGGCCGCGATCCAGCTTTTCGATCCGCACGAAGACGCGTTCGGCCTGCGGCTCTCTCAGGATACGCTCGGCCACCCGCGCGGCGAGGGTTTCGAGAAGGTTGATCCGCTCCGCACGCAGTTCCGCACCGATCGCCTCGGCCACCCGGTCGTAGGACAGGATGCGGTCGACGTCGTCGTCGATGGGGCCGGACAGCGGCAGCACCTCGACCACGACGTTGAAGCGGACCCGCTGCAGGTGGCCGCGTTCCTGCTGAAAGGCACCGATTTCCACCTCGACCACGTAGTCGCGCAACGAGATGCGGTCATAGGGAATATTGCTGCTGGCCGCCGCACGTTCGGACGGATGGGCGAAGGCCAGTCTGATGTCGTCGGTCATGCGCTGCCCTGCCCGTTTGCCATCCGTGGCATAACGACCGGACCCGCGGGTCGCAAGCGGTGGCGTCAGTTCGACGCGCTGCGGGTCGGCTGCTTGTAGAAATAATGCGCCCCGATGCTGGCCGTCCTCGGGAACCGATTCGCCCATGACGGATGCACCGCCTTCGTGTGGTAATGCGTGGCACCTGCCGTCAGACCGCGCGGCAGGCCGTCGATCAGCAGCTTCGCGACCTTGCCGACGCGGGAAAACGCCGCCCGGTTACCGATGGAATCGGAGTTGTTGTCGCAGGTCCAGGTGAACTGGCAAGCGAACTTCCTGCCCGTGCCCTGATGCACGACGCCGCAGATGGTGCCCGGATATTCGGCGCTGTCCACGCGGTTCATGATGACCTCACCCACCGCAAAAATTCCCTGCAGCGATTCGCCTCGCGCCTCGAAATACAGGGCGTCGGCCAGACATTCCCATTCCGCGTTCCCTCTCGGGGACGTCATCGAGGACAGGAATCCCTCGGTCATCACGGCCGCGCCGTCGGCGGGCATGGTATTGCGCCGCGCACTTTCGGGCACGGCGGTCAATGTCGAAAGACGGGTGTCCGGCACGATTTCCAAAGCCTGACGTTCCTGCCCCAGCACCGCACCCAACCGCGCCGAGAGAACTTCGTCGGCCATGGCCGCAGTGGCGGCGGTCAGACTGGCAAGTGCAAAGGCAGTGGACAACAGGCGGCGCAGGTTCGGCGTCATCGGTCAGGCTTTCGTTCCGCACGGTCAGCCCCGTACAGGCAGCGCTCTCATAATGAAAAATGACGTAATGGTCCACCTGACCGCCCGGCAGATTCTCGCCGCCCATTTCGGGACCTGTCAAAAGCAGTCGCGTGTCCCTTATTTCATGGGCATTTGCGTATAGGCAGCCTGCCGCCCATCCGCCGCGGCTCTGTCTGCCAGCGTCAACTGGGCGGCGGAAAGCCGCGCAAGCGGCACGCGGAACGGGGAACATGACACATAATTAAACTTTTGCGACCGGCAGAATCCAATCGCGGCCCGCGTCCCGCCATGTTCGCCGCAGATCGAGACGACCACGTCGGGTCGCCCGGCGCGCCCCCGCGCGGCACCGATGGCCAACAACTCTCCCACGCCTTCCAGATCGAGCGTGTGGAACGGGTCTTCCTCATACACACCCTGCTGGACATAGGCCGACATGAACCGGCCCGCGTCGTCGCGCGACAGGCCATAGGTCATCTGGGTCAGATCGTTGGTGCCGAACGACAGGAACGAGGCATATTTCACGATGTCCTGCGCCCGCAAGGCCGCCCGCGGCGTCTCGACCATCACGCCCAGCTTGAAGGCAAAGGCGATGCCCGTCTCGCGCTGAACTGCGGCCGCAACGCTGTCGATTCGCGTCTTGATCAGTTCGACCTCGCGCATGGCGCTGATCAGGGGAATCATGATCTCGGGCTGCACGGACAGGCCTTGCCCCGTCACGCAGGCAACGGCTTCAAAGATCGCGCGGGCCTGCATTTCGTAGATTTCGGGAATAGCGATGCCCTGACGCACGCCGCGCATCCCCAGCATCGGGTTGTATTCCGACAGCGCCTGCACCCGGTCCGTCACGGCCGTCAGCGGCATCGCCAGCTGTTCGGCCAGATCGCGCTGGCCCGGTTTGTCGTAAGGCAGGAATTCGTGCAGCGGCATGTCGAACAGGCGAATGCAGACCGGCCGCCCATCCATGATGCTGAAAAGCTTGATGAAATCTGCACGCTGGATCGGCAGAAGTCGATCCAGCACGACGCGGCGGTCGTCGGCGGTCGCGGCAAAGATCATCTCTCGCATGACGCCCAGCCGGTCGCCTTCGAAGAACATGTGTTCGGTCCGGCACAGACCGATTCCCTCGGCGGCAAAATTGCTGGCGGTCTGCGCGTCCGTCGGCGTGTCGGCATTGGCGCGCACGCCGATGTCGCGAAAATCGTCGGCCCAGGTCAGCAGCGTCTGAAAGGCGTCGTCCAGCGTCGCCTCGAGCATCTGCGGCGCGCCGGCCAGCACCGTGCCTGTGGTCCCATCCACCGTGATGATATCGCCAGCCGCGAATCGCCGGCCGCCGGGGGCCACGATCTCGGACCGCTTGCGGTCGATCGTCAGGTCGGAGGCACCGACGACACATGGGACACCAAGGCCCCGGCCGATGACCGCAGCGTGGCTGGTGATGCCGCCCCGCATGGTCAGAACCGCCTGCGCCGCGTGCATTCCGCGGATGTCCTCCGGCGTCGTTTCGCGCCGGACCAGCACGCAGGGCTCACCGCGCGCGGCGCTCGCCTGCGCCTCGGCAGCGGACAACACGATACGCCCTGTCGCGGCACCGGGGCTGGCCCCGATGCCGCGCACGATGATGTCGCGCGTGGCGGCAGGATCGACCTGCCGGTGCAGCATCTCGGACAGCGCATTGGGCGGCACGCGCATCACCGCCTCTTCGCGCGGGATGATCCCGGCGCTGGCCAGCGCCACGGCGATCTGCACCAGCGCCCGGCTGGACCGTTGGACGCGCACCGCATCGAGGATGTGCAGCACGTTGTTTTCCAGCGTGAACTCGATCTGCATCTCTTCGCGCAGACGCGCGCGGCAGATCTCGCCGTAATGGATCAGCGCGGCGAAAGCAGCCGGACAGATATCCTCCAGCCCCTGGCCCCGCGGGTCGCTGGTCAGGAACATGGCGCCGTCACGGCCATTCAGCGCGTCGCGCCCCTGGCTCTGGCTCAGATACCGGCCCGTGACCTGCGGTTGGCCGTCGGAAGAGCTGACGAACTGGATCACGCCGGACCCGCTCTCGTCGGCACCCACACCCAGGGCCAAGGCCTGCACGACTAGACCAAGGCCAGCATCGACAGGCGCACCCTTCGCCTCGCGGAGCAGGCGCGCACTGGTGCCGTCCCATGCTCGCGCCATGGATCGCAGCACCTCGGAGAGCTGCACGGCAACGTCCTGCGGGAAGGGTTCCTCGGCCTCGAACTCGTAGGTGTCCAGCGCGACACGCAGGGCGTCCGAATCCTTCATCTTGGGGAAATCGAACGCATCGGGGTCAAGACGCGCCACATGGACCGCATAGGATTGCACGAAACGCACATAGAGCGCGGTCGCAGCTTCCTCTCCGACACGGCGGGCCAGCGCGGCATGGGTCGCATCGTTCAGGCCGATGTTCAGGATCGCCCCCGGCCCGCCCCAATCCGGGTCTTGCGACGACGGCCGCACGGACAGCAGCGGATCTGGTCCGAACGGGGCCAGTAAGGCCTGCATGTCAGGCAGCTTGCCTTTGGCGCAGCGCAGGACGGCGTCGAACGACAGCGCCAGCGTTGTCGGCACCGGCATGTCGAGGCGGATGAGGCGTTGCAGGCATTTCGCGCGCCCACCATGCACCGCCGGCGACATTGGCGCCGTTGGCGTGATCAACGTCACGTCCTGATAGGTCTGCGGTTGCTGCACTGCGGCGATCCTTCGTTCACGGGCAACATAGGGCCGCGCGGCGACGCGTGTAAAGCGATGGTGACACCCTGCGACTTTTGTCGCAGCCTCAGCCTTCGATCTGCGTCAGGTCTGCGACCGACAGGCAAATTTGCCTTATGCGCGACAGCAGGTTCAAACGGTTGCGCCGCAGGATCTGGCTTTCCGCGTTGACCTGAACGTCCGTGAAGAAGCGGTCGATGGGTCCGCGCAGGGCAGCCATCGCGGCCATCGCGGTGCCGAAATCCTCATCGCGCATCGCCGGGGCGATTTGCTCTTCGGCGGCATCGAGGGCCGCGAAGAGGTCCTTCTCCGCCGCGTCCTCGGCAAACTTCGGGTCGGCCCCGTAGGAATACTCGACGCCGTCCTTCGCCTCGGCCTGCGTCAGGATGTTGTTGGCGCGCTTGAAGCCCTGAATGAGGTTCCCGCCGTCGTCGGTCTCCAGCGTAGCCTGCAAAGCTTTCGCTTTCTGAGCGATCCTGAAAATATCTGGGTCAGGAAAAGGTTGATCCAAGATGCTTTCAGATGCCCCTTTTTCAACGAGGCGCTTTGCTTCAACAAGCCTATCATTGTCCGCAAAAAGGCACGCTTGGATAACGTCGTATCGAATGCCATCCGCGCGAAATAGCTGGACGAGCCGTTCAGAAATAAAAGAGAAAAGTTCAAGTGGCCAGTGAGGATGCGCTGTGCGTGATTTAATCAGGCTATAAAGATCAAACCGCAGTTTATTCTCCAGCACCAACCGGATCACCCCCAGCGCCGCACGGCGCAGCGCGAACGGGTCTTTCGAGCCCGTCGGCTTTTCGTCGATGGCCCAAAAGCCGGTCAGCGTGTCCAACTTGTCGGCCAGCGCCACGGCGACGGACACGGGTGCGGTCGGCACGGCGTCGGAGGGGCCTTGCGGTTTCCAGTGATCCTCGGCGGCGGCGGCGACGGCGGCATCGCGCCCCGCCGCAAGCGCATAGTAACGGCCCATCAGGCCCTGCAATTCGGGGAATTCGCCGACCATTTCCGACCGCAGGTCGGCCTTGGCGATCAGTGCGGCCTCGAATGCCTGATCGGGGTCTGCCCCAACCATCGGCGCGATCTCGCGCGCCAGGGCGGCGATCCGGTCGATCCGGTCGCGCTGTGATCCCAGCTTGTTGTGGAAGGTGACGGCGGCCAGACCGTCCAGCCACGGCTGCATCCCGGCCTTCGCGATCCGCAGGTCGTTGTCCCAGAAGAATTTCGCATCCGACAACCGCGCCGACAGCACCCGCTGATTGCCGTTCAGGATCGTGGCACCGTCATCGGCCGCCTCGATATTGGCGACAGTGATGAAGCGTTCGATCCGCCCGGTCTTGGGGTTACGGACGGAAAAGAACTTCTGGTGTTCCTTCATGGACGTCTGCAAGACCTCTGGCGGCAGGTCGAGGAAAATCTCCTCGATCCGCCCCATCAGCACGACGGGCCATTCGACCAGACCGGCGACCTCGGCCAGCAGGCCGCGATCCTCGACGACCTCCAGGCCATTGGCAAAGGCCTGACTTGTGGCGTCCTGCCAGATCGCGTCAGCCCGTTCATCGGGTCGCAGCATGACCTTCGCGCGCTTCAGCTTTGCCTCGTAATCCTCGAAAGAAGTTACGGAAAACGGCTGCGGTGCCATGAAGCGATGACCGCGTGTCGTGTTGCCCGATGCGATGCCGTCCACGTCCAGCGGCACCACCTCTGCCCCGTCGTCACCGACCAAGATGCAGAGAATGGAATGCAGCGGCCGCACCCAGCGCAGAGTGCCTGTCCCCCAACGCATCGACTTGGGCCAAGGGAATGTGCGGATCGTGCGCTCCAGCACCTCGGCCACGATCTCGGGCGCGCTGCGCCCCGGCTTGTCGATCACGGCGACGTAGAAGGCACCCTTCTTGTCCTCGCGCGTTTCCAACTGGTCAACAGTCAGCCCGACACCACGCAGGAAACCGTCCAGCGCCTGCTGCGGTGCACCGACCTTCGGGCCCTTGCGCTCTTCACGCACGGCGCGGCTCTCGGCCGTCAGATCCTCGACCGACAGCACCAGACGGCGCGGTGTGGCGAATGCTGCAGCAGCGGCATAGGTCAGCCCGGCCTCGACCAGACCGTCGGTCACCAGCTTCTTGAGGTCGGCACTGGCCTGCGCCTGCATGCGGGCGGGGATTTCCTCGGAGAAGAGTTCGATCAGCAGGTCGGGCATGTCAGCGCGTGCTTTCCGGTGGGGGTGGGCAGCCTTCGGGGGCGGGGTTGCCGTCAAAGACAACCTCGCCGCAGGCGTTGATCTGGTGCCAGGCATAGGCGCGGCCATCGGGATAGACGGCGACGATCCGGTCGATCCCGTATTGCACGTCGCGCTGGCCAAGAAAGCCGACAGCGACACCGGACTCGAGGTCGGCACCGATCCGGGCAGCGTCGAAGCAGTCGAACCAGCCGGGCGCGACGCGCGGTTCCGCGTCGTCCACGATCTGATAGGTCTCGGTCAGCATGGCGAGGCTGGCGGGCATGGTGTAGCAGGCGCGGTAACGCAGCGGGCTGCTGTCGCTGTCGATGGCGCGGAAGTCGTCGAAGGCCACGGACTCTGCCGCGTCGCTGGTGAGGGAGACCATGTCCACCACGGCGTCTTCGGCCGGCACCTCGACGTAATAGGCGTAGACCTGAAGGTAATAGAGGGCGACACCGGCGATAAGCGCTGTAAGCATGATGAAGACGACCCAGAGTTTCGCGATCACGCCGCCGCCCCGCCCGCCGGGGTCAGCACGAAAGCATCGGCGCAGGCCTTGGCAAGGTTGCGCACCCGCCCGATATAGGCCTGCCGTTCCGTGACCGAGATGACGCCCCGTGCATCAAGCAGGTTGAACACGTGGCTGGCCTTGATCGCCTGATCATAGGCCGGATGCGCCATGCGGATGGTCTTACCGGTCTTGGGATCGACCGCGTCCTGATCCAGGATGCGGGCGCATTCCGCCTCTGCATCCTTGAAGTGTTGCAGCAGCGTGTCCGTGTCCGCGACGTCGAAGTTCCAGCGCGCGTATTCCTGTTCGGTCTGCAGAAAGATGTCGCCATAGGTCAGCGGTGTCGGGGCGTCCGGGGCGTTGAACGGCATATCCATGACGTGATCGACGCCCAGCACATACATCGCCAGACGCTCCAGCCCGTAGGTCAGCTCGCCCGACACGGGGCTGCAATCGTGGCCGCCGACCTGCTGGAAATAGGTGAACTGCGACACCTCCATGCCGTCGCACCAGACCTCCCACCCTAGACCCCAGGCTCCCAGCGTCGGGGATTCCCAGTCGTCCTCGACGAAGCGGATGTCGTGCAGCGTGGCGTCGATGCCGATGGCCTGCAGCGAGCCGAGATAGAGGTCCTGCATGTCCGGCGGCGACGGCTTGATGATGACCTGATACTGGTAATAGTGCTGAAGCCGGTTCGGATTTTCGCCGTAGCGCCCGTCGGTTGGACGCCGCGAGGGCTGGACGTAGGCCGCGGCCCAAGGACGCGATCCCAGCGCGCGCAGGGTCGTCGCCGGGTGGAACGTGCCGGCCCCGACCTCCATGTCGTAGGGTTGCAGCATGGCGCAGCCCTGTGCGGCCCAGTAGGTCTGAAGCCGCAGAATGATCTCCTGGAAACTGCGCGGTTGATCGGCCATGTCGTCCCCTGTCAAACGTCAGCGCTGCATAGGCCGGGCTGTGCGGCGGGTCAATCGTGCCACAGCCGCTTAATTTGGGCGGGAACACGCCGATTTGTGCTGCGCGGGGGGTTGCACCTGTTAGAACGCGCGCGGGTCGGTGGGGCCATGGCGACGATAGGATGACGTGCAACATGAAATCTCTGGCCTTGAGGATCGTTGCAGTGCATCTGGCCGCCCTGCTGCTTGGTACGGCGGCGCAGGCGCAGGACGGGACTTGGATCCAGCTCGAGGCGCAACCGACCCGCACCGCCGCCGAAACCCGTGTGCGTGTCTATGCGGACGAAACCGGAAACGTAGCGGGCTTTGCGCTTGGCAGCTCGTGGTTCGCCATCGTCAGC
Organism: Loktanella sp. DJP18; assembly: GCF_049310965.1. Classification (NCBI taxonomy): domain Bacteria; kingdom Pseudomonadati; phylum Pseudomonadota; class Alphaproteobacteria; order Rhodobacterales; family Roseobacteraceae; genus Loktanella; species Loktanella sp. DJP18. The sequence goes on from NZ_JBMERN010000003.1 coordinate 19,287, forward strand.
GGCCCCCATGCGGACCGCGACGCCGCAACGGCGGCCTTGGGCGATCTGCGGCGGGCGGGACTGGCGCCGGGCGACGCCTTCCTGACCGATGGCGAAGGCTTCGGAGAGCAGTTCTGGCCGGTGGCCGGTGCGACGCCCACCGTGCCGCAGACCGACACCGCCGCGGCATCGCCCGATATCGACGCCCCTGCCGCACCGCAGGTGGCAGAGGTTGTCCCGACCCCATCGTTCCCGCCCGACGAAACGGTTCAGGAGGCCCGCGTATCCGAACAGGCGCTGAATCAATCCGAGAAGGAAATGATGCAGACCGCGCTCGCCTGGGCCGGGTTCTACGATTCCACCATCGACGGTGCGTTCGGCCGTGGCACGCGCGGCGCGATGGAGGCGTGGCAGCTTGCACAGGGTTTCACGCCGACCGGCGTGCTGACCACCGCCCAGCGCGCGCAGCTTGTCGGGGCCTATGACGCCGTGCTGGACGGCATGGCCCTGCAACTGGTGCGCAACAGCGCAGCAGGGGTCGAGGTGATGATCCCGACCGGCGTCGTCAGTTTCACCGAGTATGAGCCGCCCTTCGCCCGCTACGGGCCCAAGGGCGACATTCCAGCCCAGGTCCTGCTGATCAGTCAGGACGGCGACCAGAACCGCCTGTTCGGCCTGTATGAAATCCTGCAGACGCTCGCAATCTTTCCGCCCGACGGCGACCGCACGCGTCAGGATGCCAGCTTCGAGATCGCGGGCCAGAACACCGAGGTGCAAAGCTACGTCACCGCCCGCCTTGACGCTGGGCAGATCAAGGGCTTCGCGCTGGTCTGGCCGGCCGGCGACACGGCCCGGTTCAGCCGTCTGCGCGACGAGATGATGAACAGTTTCAACCCCATCGACGGCGTGCTCGACCCCGCCATCGCGCGGCCGGACGAAGATCAGGCCATCGACCTCGTCGCCGGCCTGCAGATCCGCAAGCCGAAGGCGTCGCGCACCGGTTTCTACATCGACGCGACCGGACGCGTGTTGACCGATGCCAGCGCGGTCGCAAGCTGTGACGGAATTAGCATCGACGGCAGCCACCGTGCCACCGTGACCCTGACCGACGACGCCCTCGGCATCGCGGTCCTGACACCGGACGAGGCGCTGTCGCCGTTGTCCGTCGCCGCGTTCCAGACGCAGGTCCCGCGCCTTCAGACCGAGATCGCGGTCGCTGGCTATCCCTACGGCGGCGTCCTCGTCACGCCGACGCTGACCTTTGGACGCCTGGCCGACATTCGCGGGCTGAACGGCGAGGAGGACGTCAAGCGCCTGTCGCTGACCGCCCGCGACGGAGATGCGGGCGGGCCGGTCTTCGACAACGGCGGCGCGGTGCTGGGGATGCTTCTGCCCAAGGGGCCGCAGAACGGCCAGATGCTGCCGCCGGACGTCAGCTTTCTTGTCGATGCGGACCGGATCGTCGCAGCGCTGGACGCCGCCGGGATCGCGACCGACACGACCGACACGCTGGCCTTCATGCCGCCCGAAACCCTGACGCTGCGGGCCGCCGAAAGCACCGTGCTGGTCAGTTGCTGGTGATTGTCTGCGCTGGCCTTGAAAGGATGACGGTGTGCCGCCGATGAAATCGACGTCTCACAGGCTGGGCTGGGTCAAGGCCAATTTCTGGCGCGTCGTTCTGGCCTTCCTGCTGGCGCGCTTTGCGACCCGCGTGTCGGGCATCCTGTTCGCCAGACTTGGAGAAGTCGTCGTCGTGGCCGGTCTGGCGCTGGCTCTTCAGGGTCTCTATTTCGGCATCATCTACAGTTTGCTGGTCAGGCGGTTCTACCCGATGCTGTGCCTTGTGTCCGCCGTGGCCTCCGTTGCGATCGGTCTGCCCTTGTTCCTGATCGGCAGCAGCGGACTGATCGACCCGCGCTGGATGCTGGCCGGACTGCCGGCGACCCTTCTGGCCTTCACGCTTTCGGCATGGTGGCTGCGCGGGCGCAGGCCGCCCGTCAGCCCTGTTTGATAAAGACCGCCATCACTCCCGCCAGAAGCGTGGCGTCAGGATGACCAGCACCACCATGATCTCGAGCCGCCCGATCCACATGGCGGCGGCCAACAGCCATTTCGCGGTGTCGTTCAGCCCCACGAAATTGCCCGCAGGTCCAATCTGGCTGCCCAGACCCGGCCCTACGTTCGCCAGCGCCGTCGCGGCGCCGCTGACAGAGGTGATGAAGTCCAGACCGGTCAGTCCCAACAGCACCGAAAACAGCCCGATCAGCAGGATGAAGGCCACGAACAGCGCCATGACAGAATTCATCACGTCCTGCGCCACCGGACGACCTTCGTAGCGCGGCACGAAGATGCCGTGGGGAGAATGGATCTGACGGATCTGCGCCTTGAGGGACGCGAACAGCAACTGGTAGCGGAACACCTTGATCGAACAGGCCGTCGATCCCGCGCAGCCACCGATCAGGCCGATGAAGAAGAACATGACGATCGGAAACGTCCCCCAGGTCATGTAGTTGGCGCTGGCGTAACCGGTCCCCGAGATGATCGATACGACGTTGAACAGCGACTCGCGGAATGCGACCTCCGTCACCACGCCCTCGCGTCCCCAGACCCAGGCGGTCATCATCAGGACGCAGATCAGGATGATCCAGAAGAACACGCGAATCTGGCTGTCGCGCAACAGGGGACGGCCGGCACCGCCCATCAACTGCACATAGCGCACGAAGGGCAGCGCCGCGCTGATCATGAAGAAGACCGCGACATAATGGATGCCCGCCCCGTAGGTGCCAAAAGACGCATCGGTATTCGCCATGCCCCCCGTCGACAAGGTGGTCATCGCGTGGACCAGCGCATCGAAGCCCGGCATGCCAAGGGCATTGTAGGTCAGCGCGCAGGCAACCGTCAGCCCGACGTAGATGACCGAGATGCGGGACGCGATCTGGCCTGCCCGCGGCAGGATCTTTCCCATCGTCTCGAAGGATTCAGAGCGGAAGATCTGCATGCCGCCGACCCGCAGTTCCGGCAGGAACACCATCGCCACGACGATGATCCCGATGCCGCCCAGCCATTGCAGCGTGCCGCGCCACAGCTTGATCCCCGCAGGCAGCGCCTCCAGCCCGCCCAGCACCGTGGCCCCCGTGGTCGTCAGGCCCGACATCGCCTCGAAATAGGCGTCCGTGAAATCGTTGTTCGTGGCCCCGGTCATGAAGGGGATCGCGCCGAACAGCGGCAGGGTGATCCAGATGGTCGAGGTCAGCAGGAAGGTCTGCCGCACGGTCAGACCGGCGCTGACGCCATTGGCGCAGGCGACGGCAAGAAGGCTCCCGACGAGGGTGGTCAGGATCGCGGCTTCAAGAAAGATCGGCCAATGCCCGTTGCCCGCGATCAGGTCTGCCGCAAACGACGGCAGCATGGTCAGCCCGAGCGTGGCCACCAGCAGGCCGATGACGTATCCGACGGGGCGCAGGTCAATCATCGGACCGGGGTGCATGGCCGCCGCTGTGCTGTCAAGCGGCGGCACGCGCCCGCATCATCCGACGTGGAACAATGTCGCAAAAAGGTGCGGGTCGAGCGACTGCGCGTCGAACGTCGGCCCTTCGGTCAGGACCGACACGGCATCGTGGCTGTGCAGGCTTTCCTGATGGCTCGCCACCACCCGGAAATCGCCGATCCGCCGGTCAAGCTGCAACTGTTCCGCGAAGAGGCGCGCCGCGTCCTCGACGAAGATGGGGTTGGCCGCGTTCAGTTCCGCAAACGCCTGTTCGTCCTCGCGTTTCACCATGACCTGCGTTTCCGTCGGCACCGCGATGCGCGCCAGATCGACGAGATCCTCGAACCACATGACCCCCTGCCCCGGTTCCAGCAACACGGATAGGCGCGCGACGGATCGTTGCGAATGGGGCGTGGCAAGCTGCCCGCGAAACTGTCGGGCATGTTCCGATAGTTCCAGCGAACAGGGACAGGTGCTGGAATAGACGTAGTCCAGATGCACGATCTTGCGCCGCACGCCGCCCTGTTCGACCAGTTCCAGCGCGATGTCGTAATACTGGAACCCGGTCAGCCCGGACCGCAGGCTTTGCATCTTCATCGGGAACGAAAACCGCATCTGGATGCGGGCGTCGAAACTGTCGAGATCGGTCTTGTAGGCGTCAAGCGCGCGCTCGATCACATCGAAGCTGAAGGTTTCCTCGGCATGCTCATAGAAGGTTCGCATGATCCGGGACATGTTGATGCCCTTCTTTTCGGCCTCCAGGCTGACGGTGCCGGTGACGCTGGTTTCCAGCGTCAGATCGCCATTGTCGCGGGTATGGAACCGAATGGGCAGTCGGAAGTTGGAAATCCCGACATGCTGGATGTGTCGCTGTGCGCCGCGGATCAGGCTCGACGGTCCGTTCTGCAGGTCCGGCATCGTCGCGCGATAGGCCGCATCGACCGCAAAGTCCTCCGGGTAGGCGCGGGCAAGGGCCGGATAGTTCGAGACGGCCTGCCCCGGCAGCAGCCGTCCGATCAAGGGGTCGAGGGTCACGATCTCCTCGGCCGTGGCACCGCCCGCCCAGCGGCGCAGCAGGCTGAGTGCCGCCTCGGCCTCGGCCCGGCTGGGCGTGCGTTCCATGTCGCGGGACTGAAGATTCATGACGACGGACCCCTTGATCGGTTCTGAAGACCTTAGATGGTGCGGCCCGGTCCGGTTTCCAATTTTATTGCGACAGATTAACGAAATGCCGCAGTCCAAGGCTGCGACATCTTGTCAGACCGCGTCAAGCGCAGTCATCAGATCCGCGATCAGATCATCCGCGTCTTCCAGTCCCGCCGACAGACGCACCAGTCCCGGACTGATGCCCAACAGGTCCTTTTGTGCTTGCGGCAGACGCTGATGGGTCGTCGTGGCCGGATGCGTGGCGATCGACTTCGCGTCGGCGAAATTGTTCGAGATCGTGATGATCTCGAGCGCGTTCATGAAGGCGAAACACGCGGCCTTGCCGCCCTTCACCTCGAACGCCAGCACGGTGCCGCCCGACGGAGCCTGCGCCAGCGCCAACGCCTGCTGCGGATGCGACGGATGGGTGGGAAAGCGGACGGAAGCGATCTTGGGATGGCCTTCCAGCGCATCCGCGATATTCAGAGCGGTCTCGGACTGCGCGCGGACCCGCAGGTCCAGCGTTTCCAATGCCTTGAGGTGGGTCCAGGCGGTGAAGGGGTTCATCGCCCCGCCGGTGTGCTTCATGTAGGACTCGATCGGGCCACGGATCAGGTCGCGCGACCCGCAGATCGCGCCGCCCAGCATCCGGCCCTGCCCGTCGATATGCTTGGTCGTGGACACGATGGCGATGTCGGCCCCGCAGGCACGGGCATAGGAAAACACCGGCGTCGCCATCGCATCGTCCGCCAGCACCAGCGCGCCGACCGCATGGGCCGCCTGCACGACATGGCGCATGTCCACGACTTCCAGCGTCGGGTTCGAGATGCTTTCGAAGAACACCAGCCGCGTGTCGGGCCGGATCGCCGCATCCCAGGCCGCGTTGTCGCACCCGTCGATCAGCGTGATCTCGACCCCGAACCGCGCCAGGATGTCCTCCAGCACATAAAGGCATGACCCGAACAGTGCGCGCGCCGCCACGACATGATCGCCGGCCTTCAACAGCGCCGTCAGCGCACCGCTGACTGCGGCCATGCCGGACGTGCAGGCAAAGCAGTCCTCATAGCCAAGCAGGTTCGCGATCCGGTCCTCGAACATGCGCACGGTCGGGTTGCCGTAGCGGGCATAGATGAATTCATCGTCACCCAACGACTGGAACCGCGCCTCGGCTTGTTCGGCACTGTCATAGACGAAGCCCTGCGTCAGAAAGACGGCCTCGGACACTTCGCCCCACTTGCTGCGGCGGGTGCCGGCGTGAACGGCCCGCGTCCGCTTGTTCCATTCGGTCATGGCATGCCCTTTCGGCAAAAGAATAGCCCCGACACCATGGGCATCGGAGCAGATCCCCTTACCCTTTTAGCGGAATATTTAACGTGGCCCGCAATCCGGCATCAAATCACCACGGCCCCGGCTTTACGCCCCACCGGCAAAGCCGTCAAGCCGCCGCCCCCTCTTGTGGCAACTCGGACGTGGCGCACCGACGGCGTGAAACAGCGGCGGACGTCGGACACCATCCTAACCGGATGTTTACGCGCATGGGCGTATCCCTTGCCGCAACCGCGCAAGGGGGGTCAGATGAACCAGCAATTCCGCCGCCATCGCTATCCGACCGCCTTCCCGCTGACGGTCACGACCCCGATGGGGCGACAGAAGGCCATGCTGATCGATGTCAATCAGGGCGGTGCGCGTCTGGAATGCGTCGAAAACGTCATGCGCGGCGACCGCCTGACGCTGCATGTGCTGAACGAACAGGTGCCCGCCACGATCCGCTGGGTCGCCGCCCACCGCGTCGGCGTCGCATTCCTGATGCCCGCCCGCCCGGTGCTTGTGGACCTGCTGCGACAGGGCATCCGGGCGACGGTGGCCGGGCGCTACAACTCTGCGGCGCTGCGCGAAATGCGCTAGGGCTTGGGGTCCGCATCGGCATCGGCGTCGTCGATCATGTAGCCACGCACCGCGTAGAACTGCCAGCCCAGAAAGATCATCGACACGACCGGAAAGGCGAAGGTCTCGATCTTGACCCAGACGTCGGTGGATTGCGTCCGCCACAGCCATTCGTTGAACAGCGCAAGCCCCACGCAGAACAGCGCGACCCGCGTCGTCAGGATCATCCAGCCCTTGTGCTCCATCGCCAGCGCGGCACCCATCGCCCATTCCATGTAGGACCGACCGCGCAGCAGGCCGAAACCCAGCACCGCGGCCATCGTGCCGTAGACGATCGAGGTCTTCATCTTGAAGAACCTCTCGTCATTGAACCAGGCTGTCATGCCACCGAAGAAGATCACCATGACCGCAGTGAAGATCTGCATCCGGCTCAGCTCTTTGGTCAGGGCCCACAGCACGCCGATCGCCGCCAAAAGGATCGGGATGAAGATCAGGGTGGCGAAGATGAAACCTGAATACTCGGTCCCCGCGATGGTAAAGACGTCGTCCTTGATCCGCGTGTAGACGATGAAGAAAAGGACCGTCGGTCCCAGTTCAAGCACCTGCTTCAGGATCGGATTGATCTCGCGTGTGGCCATGATGGTCTCCCTCAGCCGCCCATTTCCACGATTACGGCCCCCAAGGCAACCAGTCCCATCAGCGCGGTGCGGCGTTTGCCCACGTGTTCGCCCAGAAACAGCCAGCCGATCAACGCCGCGAACACGGTCGAGGTTTCGCGCAGCACCGCCGCCTCGCCCACCTTGTCGAGCCGTGTGGCCAGCATCACGCCGCCGAACGATAGCCAGGCCACAAACGACCCGACAAGGCCCCGCACGAACAGCGGGCCAAGTGCCGGGCGATCCGTCATCGCCCGCCACCGCCAGGCCGCGAGGAGGGGAAAATCCAGCGCGGTGATGAAGAAGAACCAGGCCAGAAAAGTGAACGGGTCCGTCGCCTGCCGAATGCCGTAGGCGTCGTAGGTCGTGTAGATCGCCACGAGGATACCGGCGGCGAGCGCCCAGAGCAGGCCGATCTTCATGCCCCGCAGGTCGATGTCGTTTTCGTGTAGGTTGACCCAGGCAAGCATCAGGATGCCGCCCGAGAGGCAGGACACGCCCAGCCATTGCACGACGGAGAAATGTTCATGAAAGATGACGCTGGCCGCCAGCACGGTGACCAGCGGCCCCGTGCCGCGCACGACCGGGTAGACCACCGTATAGGCCGCGCGTTCGTAGGACAGCGCCATCGTCACCTTGTAGGCAAAGTGGATCACCAGCGCGCCCAGCAACAATACCGCGACCTGTCCCGTCGGCCAGGGCACGAGGAACAGCGCGACCGGAGCCGAGATCACGATCAGCCCCGCGTCGATCGCGCCCCGCGACAGCCAGGGATCGTGCCGTCCCTTTTGCAACGCCCCAAAGGCCGCATGGGCCACCGCCGACATCAGCGCCAGCAGCGTGGCCAGCCGCGCGCCTTCCGGCGTGCCGGCGATCCCCACCAGAAATTCACCCATGCCGGAGGCCCTTCAGGCGGGAACCCGACAGGCAGGTTCTGGATTGTAAACAAAACATGACGGGATTTTTCAAGGATGTGGGACAGTCTGGCGGGTGAGTTCACGAACGGCTTTTCCGCCGTGCCTTGGTATATTGCACTGACGCGCCTGATATTCGCGGCGGTCTTGGGGGCCGTGATCGGGTATGAGCGCGAGGCGAAGGGCAAACCCGCGGGTCTGCGCACCCATATCCTGGTCGCTGTCGCGGCCTGCCTGTTCAGCATCGTCGGGCAAGAGCTGTCGCAGCTTCAGTTCGACAGCGACGATGTGAAGCGGGTCGATCCGCTGCGCCTGATCGAGGCGGTGACGAGCGGCGTCGCCTTTCTTGCGGCCGGGCTGATCTTCACCTCCGGCGGCAAGGTCCGCAACATCACAACCGGCGCGTCGATGTGGCTGGCGGGGGCGATCGGCCTGGCCTGCGGCGCAGGAGAGGCCATGCTTGGCCTCATGGCGACGTTGATCGTCGTGATCGTGCTCCACGTCCTCGGCCTGACAGAAACGGCCTCGTCCAACGACACCGCAGAATAGACAGCCCCTCAATCCCCAAGTCCCACGAGGGCGCGGGCGAAATCCTCCGGATCGAAGGGGGACAGGTCGTCGATCTGTTCACCCACACCGATGGCGTGGATCGGCAGGCCGAACTTGTCCGCCAGCGCCACGAGGACGCCACCCTTCGCCGTGCCATCGAGTTTTGTCATGATCAGGCCCGACACATCGGCCAGTTCCTGAAACACCTTCACCTGTTGCAGCGCGTTCTGGCCGGTCGTCGCATCCAGCACCAACAGCGTGTTGTGCGGCGCGTCGGGGTCCTTCTTGCGGATCACGCGAACGATCTTGGACAGCTCTTCCATCAGGTCGGCACGGTTCTGCAACCGGCCCGCCGTGTCGATCATCAGCAGGTCCGCACCTTCGGCCTGCGCCCGCGTCATCGCGTCATAGGCCAAAGAAGCGGGGTCGGACCCCTGTGCCGCCGTCATGACCGGCACGCCGGCACGGTCGCCCCATACCTGCAACTGCTCCACCGCCGCCGCGCGAAAGGTGTCGCCAGCGGCAATGACAACCGACTTGCCGGCAGCCTTGAACTGACTGGCCAACTTGCCGATGGTCGTCGTCTTGCCGGACCCGTTCACGCCCACGACCAGCACCACCTGCGGCTTCTGATTGTACAGCGGCATGGGCCGGGCGACCGGCTCCATGATCCGCGTGACCTCGTCCGCGAGCATCTGTTTGATCTCGTCGACCGACAGTCGCTTGCCCATCCGCCCCTCGGCCATGTTGGCGGTGACGCGCAGGGCCGTGTCGACCCCCATGTCGGCGGCAATCAGCAATTCTTCCAACTGTTCGACCATCGCATCGTCAAGGGTCCGGCGCACGACTTCGGGCTGCTCTGCGCCGAACATCCTGCCCAGGATACCGGGCTTCTTGGCCGGTGCAGCCGGGGTATAGGCCTCTGCCGGGATCGGTTCAGGGCTGGGGATCGGCACGATGGGCGGCACGACGGTTGGCCGTGGCGCGGGGCGCGGTGCCTCCATCGGCGGTGCGGTCGGGGCGGGGTCCGGCGCGGTCTCCGTCGTCCCGCCGTCACCGACGATCGCGCCCAGGCCTTCGTCCAGCTTTGACGACGACCGGAACATCCGGTCCTTCAGCTTCTTGAAAAATGCCATAGGGGCTGTCCTGCGCAGGGTTCACGCCCTAGCTAATGCCAAGCCCCGTCAAAGGAAAGGGCGCGGCGGTTGACGCCGCCCACGCGCCCGCGTTTAAACTTGAACCATGTTGCGTGCCCTGTGTCTTGTCGTTTTAGTGTGCCTGCCGGGCGTGACCCGTGCCGAAGGAGGCACGCTGTGCAGCACCGGGCGGTTTGGTCATGTCCAGTGCATCCGGCCTGCGCATTTCGTCCATGACACCTGCCAGGCCATCGATGCCTTCGCACAGGTCAACGATCTGGACCCCGCGTTCTTTGCCCGGCTGATCTGGCAGGAAAGCCGCTTTGACCCCAATGCCCTGTCCCCTGCCCGCGCGCGCGGGATCGCGCAGTTCATCGACAGCACGGCGCAGATGCGGGGCCTGCGCGACAGCCTCAACCCGGCCGAGGCACTGGAGTATTCCGCGCAATACCTCGGCGACCTCGTGCGCCGCTTCGGCAATGTCGGGTTGGCCGCCGTCGCCTACAACGGTGGAGAGGCCCGTGCGGCCGGCCTGATTGCCGGCACCGGCGGGTTGGCGCGCGAAACCATCGATTACGTCCGGATCATCACCGGCAAATCCGCCGAGACCTGGCGCGATGCGCCGCCCGCAGACCCCGATTTCCGCCTGCAGGACGGTGTGCCGTTCCGCGCCGCCTGCCACGACATGGCCCGCAACCGCGCCTTTTCCCGGTTCACACCGCCAGCACCGGTCTATGCGCCGTTCGGCATCCAGATGGCCTATGGCCTGACAGAGGCGGCGGCGCGCAGGTCATTTCGCAACATCACGCGTCAGTGCGCGACGGCGGTGTCCAAAGAGGAATTGCAGATCGTGTTCGTGCGGCACAGGGTCCTTGGCCGAAACGGCTATTACGCAGCGCGACTGGCCGCGGAGACCGGCCGCACGGGCAACCAGACCTGCAACAAGCTGCGCGAACAAGGCTGCCTTTGCGCCGTATATCCCAACTAGATCAAAGCGTTACACTTCGTCCTTGAAGTGGGTCAGAACCGACTTGATCGGGTTCGGTGCCGCCTGACCCAAGCCGCAGATGCTGGCGTCGACCATCACCTCGCACAGGTCGGTCAGCAGGTTCTCATCCCAGTGGTCGGCCTGCATCAGTGTGACCGCCTTTTCGCAGCCGACCCGGCAGGGTGTGCATTGGCCGCAGGATTCGTCGGCAAAGAATTCCAGCATGTTCAGCGCCGCGCCCCGCGCACTGTCCGACTGGCTCAGCACCACGACCGCCGCCGAACCGATGAAGGTGCCGTAGGCCTGCAAGGTGTCGAAATCCAGCGGCACGTCGTCGATGCTGGCGGGCAGCAGGCCAGAGGATGGACCGCCCGGCTGGTAGGCCTTGAAGGTATGACCAACCGCCATGCCTCCTGCCGCGTCGATGATGTCGCGGATCGTGGACCCGGCCGGCAACAGGTAGACGCCGGGCCGGGCCACGCGGCCAGAGACGGAGTAGTTGCGCAACCCCTTGCGGCCATTGTGTTCGACGCCGTTCAGCACCTCTGGCCCCTCGCGCAGCACCTTGGTGACCCAGATCAGCGTCTCGACGTTATGCACCAGCGTGGGACGGTCGAAGATGCCCTTCTGCGCGACGAAGGGCGGGCGGTGACGCGGGATGCCGCGCTTGCCTTCGATGCTTTCGATCATCGCGGATTCCTCGCCGCAGATATAGGCACCGGCCCCGCGTCGCAGATCTACATAGCCGGGCGCGATGATCCCCGCCGCCTCCAGTGCATGAAGTTCGTCCCTTAACAGGCTTATGATTTCTGGATATTCGTCGCGCATGTAGATGTAGACGCGCTCTGCCTCCACCGCCCAGGCGGCGATCAGCATACCCTCGAGGAACAGGTGCGGTGCACGTTCCAGATGCCAGCGGTCCTTGAAGGTCCCCGGCTCGCCCTCATCGCCGTTCACAGCCATCAGGCGTGGGCCGGGTGCGGCGCGCACAAAGCCCCACTTCTTGCCCGACGGAAATCCCGCCCCGCCAAGACCCCGCAGCCCCGACGCCGCCACGCGGTCCTGCACCGTCTCCCAATCGCCGCTGTCGCGCAGGTCCAGCAGGGTCGCGTAGCCGCCTTCGGCGCGGTAGGCATCAAGGCCCTGATAGTCGGGGATCACGGGATGGGTGTGTCCGGCTGCAATCGCCGCCTGCACCTTGTCCATCGTCGCATTGTCGATGAACCGATGCCCCAGATGCAGCGCCGGTGCAGTTTCGCAGCGCCCCATGCAGGGCGCGCGCAACACGCGCACCTGCGCGGGGTCCAGCCCATCGCTCAGCGCCTGTTTCAGCGCCTGTGCGCCGGCCATTTCGCAGGACAGCGATTCGCAGATGCGGATCGTCAGCGCGGGCGGCGGGGCCTCGCCTTCTTTCACCACATCGAAATGCGCGTAGAAGGTCGCGACCTCATAGACCTCGGCCTGGCTCAGCCGCATCTCCTCGGCCAGCGCGCGCAGATGTGCTGCCGACAGACAGCCGTAGCGGTCCTGAATCAAATGCAGGTATTCGATCAGCATGTCACGGGGAAAGGGCCCGTCACCCAGAAGCGCGCGCACCTCGGCCCAGGCGGCATCGTCAAGCTGGCGCCCCTTGGGTGTGCGCCGCCCCTTGCCCTTGCCGGATTTCCAGATCCCGTCCTTTTGATCCAGCGCCATAACAAATCCCCGTCCATCCAATTGCCCGTCCAGCATAGGCCCCCGGCCAACGGCCCGCGACGCAAAAGCGACGGTCGCTGTCCGGGCTACGGTGCGACCAATGATCATGGGCCGGGTTTTGCGAACGGCAATTGCAACATAAGTGCTATAGAAGCCGCGAATCCCTTCATTTCCGCCACGGTCCCGATGATCCTGTTCGCGTTCGCCACCCTGATGCCCTTGCCCCTCATCGCCCTTGCGGCGGGTCTGGGCGGCGTGTGGATCGCGATTGCCCTCATCTACATGACGGCCTTCGCCTACCTGCTCGACCAGCTTGTCGTCATCGCACGGCCAGAGGCGGCGGACCTGCAATCGGAGTTTCCCGCAGCCGACGTGCTGTCGGTGGTGTTGGGCATCGGGCATTTCGCATTGCTGGCGTTGATCGTGGGGTCCATTGGACAAGGCGTGTCCGGCCTGCTGGGCACGCTGGGTCTGATCCTCGCGGGCGGGCTCTATGTCGGGCAGGTCGGTAACGCCAACGCGCACGAACTGATCCACAAGGGCAGCCGCCCGTTGCACCGGCTGGGGCAGTGGATCTACATTTCGCTGCTTTATGGCCACCACACCTCGGCGCATGTGCTGATCCACCACCGCCATGTCGCCACCCCCGACGATCCCGCCACCGCGCGGCTGGGCGAAGGCTTCTGGTCCTATGCCCCGCGCGCCTGGTCCGGCGCCTTCCGCGACGGCTATGCGGCAGAGACGGCGCGTCTTGACAGGGTCGGGCGCAGTCGGTGGCATCATCCCTACGTCACCTATCTGGCCGGAGCTGCCGCCATGCTGCTGGTCGCTGTGCTGATCGGCGGCGGACGCGGCCTGTTCGGCTATCTGGCGCTGGTCGCCTATGCGCAGGTGCAACTGCTGCTGTCCGACTACGTGCAGCATTACGGCCTGATGCGCAGCGTCACTCACGCGGGCCGCCTTGAACCCGTCGGCCCGCGCCACAGCTGGAATGCGCCGCACTGGTTTTCCGGCGCGCTGATGCTGAACGCGCCGCGTCACGCAGATCACCATGCCCACCCGACGCGCCCCTATCCCGCCCTTCGGCTGGACGGCGAAGGTCCGACCCTGCCGCGGTCCCTGCCCGCGATGGCGACGCTGGCCCTGTTTCCACCGCTGTGGCGGCGCGTGATGGACCGCCGCGCGCGGCGCTGGGCGGTTGCATGATCCGGTCCCTGGCTCTTGCGCTGATGATCGCCCCTGCCGCCGCGGCCCAGACCCTCGACGCTGCAGGCTTCAATGCCTACGTCGCCGGCAAGACGCTGACCTTTGCCCTGCCCGACGGCACGACCTTCGGGACAGAGGCCTATGGCACCGACAGGTCCGTTCTCTGGTCGACGACCCCCGGCAGCTGCCAGCAGGGTCAATGGTTTGAACGCGACGGGCTGATCTGTTTTACCTACACCACCGATCCCGCGCCGAAGTGCTGGACCGTCACCCGCACCGACCGGGGATTGCGCGCCGAATCGACCGGCGGCACCGTGCTGTTCGAGGCGACAGAGGCCCCGCAGCCGCTCGTCTGCCCCGGCCCGGAGCTCTTGTCCCGACTTGAGCTCTTGCCCTAAACCGTCACCCGCCCGTCCGCGAATTCGATCTCGACCGATGTGGCATTCGACACGGCCTTTGTCGTGGTCACCACGGCACCATCCGCCCGCACGACCGCATAGCCACGCTTCAGCGTCTCGCGGTAACCCAGCGTTTCGCGCAGGCGGTCCAGCGCGTCCAGCCGCGCGCGGCGCTGGTCCTGATCGCGGGTCGCGCGGTCCATGAGGCGCTGCATCCGTGCGTCCAGCCGTTCGCGGGCACGCGACAGGTCGGGCGGCGTCAGACGCTGGTTCGCAAGCTTTTGCCCCGCATCCCCCAGGCGGCGCCGCAAGGCAGGGTCCAGCCGCGCCGCCAGCGTGTTCAGCCGTCGCCGCTGTTCGCCGATGGCGCGGTGCAGCACGCCGGGACGCAGCGCCGCATCCGCCAGCTTCACCCGCTTTTTCGCCGCCGCCGCCTGCAAGGCCGCGGGCAGGCGTTGGTCCAGATGGTCCAGCCGCTGCCGCGGCCCGGCCAGCAACGCCTCTGGCTGTGGCAGGACCCGCCCCAGATCGCGGACCCGCTGTTGCCGCAGTCCCAGCGTCTGGTTGACCGCCCGCCGCATCCGCGCGCCCTGATTGTCGAGTGTTGCGAACAGGTCCAGCCGCACCGGCACCGCTATTTCCGCCGCCGCCGTGGGCGTGGGCGCACGCCGGTCGCTGACGAAGTCGATCAGCGTAGTGTCCGTCTCATGCCCCACGGCCGAGATCAGCGGGATGCGGCTGTCAAAGGCGGCGCGGGCGACGATTTCCTCGTTGAAGCCCCAAAGGTCCTCCAGCGACCCGCCGCCGCGCGCCACGATGATCAGGTCGGGGCGCGGCAAGGCACCGCCCGGCGTCATCGCGTTGAAGCCCCGGATCGCCGCCGCGACCTCTGGCGCACAGCGGGCGCCCTGCACGGCGACCGGCCAGACCAGAACCTTGCGGGGGAACCGGTCCCGCAGGCGGTGCAGTATGTCGCGGATCACGGCACCGGATGGCGAAGTGACGACGCCAATGATCTCTGGCAGGAACGGCAGCGGGCGCTTGTGCGCGGGATCGAACAACCCTTCAGCCTGCAACGCCGCCTTGCGCTTTTCCAGCATCGCCATCAGCGCGCCCGCCCCGGCGGGGACGATGTCCTCGATGATGATCTGGTACTTCGACTGGCCGGGGAAGGTCGTCAGCTTGCCGGTGGCGATGACCTCCATCCCCTCCTCCGGCCGCTGCGCCAGCGCCTCGGCCCGCCCTTTCCAGATGATGCCCGATATCACGGCGCGGTCATCCTTGAGGTCCAGATACAGGTGCCCGGACCGCGGCTGCGACACGCGCCCGACCTCGCCCCGAATGCGGACGTGGCCGAACTCGCCTTCGATCGCGGCCTTCACCGCGCCCGAAATCTCGCTTACGGTGTATTCCGGCGCGTTGCTGGCCGGGGTGTCCTGTTCGAAAAGGTCCATCGGGCTGCCCTTGTGTTTTCTTGGGCCGACCTTAGAACGCAACGCAACCAAGGCCAAGCGGAGACACCCCATGAACATCCTGATCCTGGGCGGCGGCGGGCGCGAACATGCGCTGGCCTGGGCGATCAAGCAGAACCCCAAGTGTGACCGCCTGATCGTGGCACCGGGCAATGCGGGGATTGCGCTGGTAGCCGAATGTGCAGACATCGACATCCTCGATGGCGCAGCGGTAGTCGATTTCGCGGCCGAGAATGCCGTGGACTTCGTGGTCATCGGGCCGGAAGGTCCCTTGGCCGCCGGTATCGCCGATGCCTGTCGCGCGGCAGGACTTTCAGTTTTCGGACCTTCGGCCGCCGCAGCGCGCCTGGAATCGTCTAAATCTTTCACAAAAGCGATCTGTGACGCTTGCGACGCACCGACAGCTGCCTATGCGCACTTCAGCCACGCGGATGACGCGCGCGACTACGTCAGGACCCAGGGGGTCCCCATCGTGATCAAGGCCGACGGTCTGGCCGCCGGCAAGGGCGTCGTCGTCGCCATGACCGAAGCCGAAGCGCTGGACGCCATCGACGACATGATGGGTGGCCAGTTCGGCGATGCCGGCGCAGAGGTCGTGATTGAGGAGTTCATGGACGGCGAGGAAGCGTCGTTCTTCGTCCTCTGCGACGGCAAGACAGTTCTGCCGATCGGCACCGCGCAGGACCACAAGCGTGTCGGCGACGGCGACACCGGCCCCAATACCGGCGGCATGGGAGCCTACGCCCCCGCCCCTGTGATGACCGAGGCCGTCACGCAGAAGGCCCTCGACCGGATTGTGCGTCCGACGATGGCGGCGATGGCCGCGCGCGGCACGCCTTTTACCGGCGTCCTGTTCGTCGGGCTGATGATCAAGAACGGGGAACCCCGCCTGGTGGAGTTCAACGTCCGTTTTGGCGATCCGGAATGTCAGGGGCTGATGATGCGGCTGGGCGGCCAGATCCTCGATCTGCTGCAGGCCTGTGCCGAGGGGCGACTGGACGCCCAGCAGGTCCATTGGGCCGACGATCATGCGTTGACCGTTGTCATCGCCGCCAATGGCTATCCGGGCGACTACGCCAAGGGCAGCCGAATCGACGGCCTGCACGACCTGCCAGAGGACAGCTTTCACATGACGTTCCACGCCGGCACCACCACGGACGACGATGGCCACCTTGTGGCGACAGGAGGCCGTGTGCTCGGCATCACTGGGCGGGGCGCGACATTGGCCGAGGCCCACGCCCGCGCCTATGCAATGGTCGATGCGATCGATTGGCCAGACGGCTTCTGTCGGCGCGACATCGGCTGGCGTGCGCTGACCTGACCATCGCAGCCGACCCTTCGGCGAAAGTTCGGACTGCTCAAAAAGAAAGGCCGCACCCTCCCAAGTGCGGCCTTTCCTCCTCCCTGATAGATCGGGCTTACGCCGCGCGACCCACCAGAACCGAACCGATCTCTTCCGCGGCGGCCTTCTCGTCGTTGCCGGCCACGGCGGCGATCTCGCGCGTCAGACGCTCCAGAGCAGCCTCGTAAAGCTGACGCTCGGAATAGCTCTGCTCGCGCTGATCGTCCGCACGATGCAGGTCGCGCACGACTTCCGCAATAGCAATAAGATCGCCGGAGTTGATCTTCTGCTCATATTCTTGCGCACGGCGCGACCACATGGCCTTCTTGACCTTGGCCTTGCCGCGCAGGGTCTTCATCGCGTGGCTGACGACGTCGGGTGTCGACAGGGCGCGCATGCCCACTTCGGTCGCCTTGTGGGTCGGCACCCGCAGGGTCATCTTGTCCTTTTCGAAGGCGATCACGAACAGCTCCAGTTCGAAACCCGCCACTTCCTGCGTCTCGACCGAGACGATCTTGCCCACACCGTGGGCTGGATAGACGACGAAATCGTTGGGCTGGAAATCTTTCTTCTTCGACTTGCTCATGGCAATCCTTTCTGTGACCCGGACGTCAAAAAACCCCGGCGGCGACATCAGTCATCGTCAGGGGTTCGCACACGAATTATGGGTCAGGTCATTGGCGGCATTGATTAAAGAATACCACAAAATCCACCCGCGCGAAAGCCCGGTGAATCAAGGAAGAAATGATAACGCGATCAAAGAGTTGCAACAGCAACTGGCGCGAATCAGCCGCCCTCGCCTGGGGCTTCGGAAAACAGGTCCATCTTGCCGGTCTTGCCGTCCATCTCCTCTGCGCCCGGCAGCGGATCCTTCTTGGTGATGATGACCGGCCATTTCTCCGAGTACTTGCGATTGAACTCGACCCACTTCTCCATGTCT
Source organism: Loktanella sp. DJP18 (assembly GCF_049310965.1). Classification (NCBI taxonomy): domain Bacteria; kingdom Pseudomonadati; phylum Pseudomonadota; class Alphaproteobacteria; order Rhodobacterales; family Roseobacteraceae; genus Loktanella; species Loktanella sp. DJP18. The sequence goes on from NZ_JBMERN010000003.1 coordinate 37,079, forward strand.
GGCTCCGTATCCGGACGGATCGCGTCGGCGGGACATTCGGGTTCGCAAACGCCGCAGTCGATGCATTCGTCAGGATGGATCACCAGCATGTTCTCGCCTTCGTAGAAGCAGTCCACCGGGCAGACTTCGACGCAGTCGGTGTATTTGCAGGCGATGCAGTTGTCGTTGACGATATAGGTCATGGTCGTTCATCCTGGGCGCGTTTGGGGGTCTTGCTAGGCCAGCGGGCGGGATCATTCAAGCGCGAATGGATCGTCGCGCCCCTTGGCCGCATCCATGTCGCGGCGGTCCTTGCCCGTAGGCCGTCCGCCGCCGTCGAACCGGGGATTGATTGGCGCACGCACCACGACCGGCGACAGGTCGTCGAAAAGCGCCTGCGCCTCGACCGCCGGGCCGCGCCGAGTGCCGCAGGCGCGAATTCGGACGACCCGCACGTCGCGTTCCTGCGGAAAGGTCAGCACCTGCCCCGGCCCCACGGCGCGGGCGGGTTTCGACACCGGCGTGCCGTCGACCCGCACCGGGCCTGCCGTCACGACGGCGGCTGCGATACTGCGCGACTTGAAGAACCGCGCCTGCCACAACCACTTGTCGAGCCGGATCGTGTCACCGGGTTCGGTCAATCCGCCTTGAACCCCTGCAGCGCCGCGGCAAAGGGGTTGTCCGGGTCGATCTTCTTTTCCACCCGCTGCGGCTTGGCCGCGAATTTCTGCGGCTTGTCGTCAGACTTCGGACCCCGCTTGCCTTGCGGCTTGCCGCGACGAGGCTTGTCACCGGCAGCACCTTCGGCCTTGCGCGGGGCATCGTTGCGGCGACCAGCGGGCTTGCCGCCCTGACGCGCGGCGCGACCCCCCCAGGTGAAGGTGTAAAAGGTCTCCATCTCGGGCGCGGCCTCGCCAGCCTCGACGATTCCGGTCGTCGAATCGCCGATCGCGTCAAGCTGCGCCGGTGCCGTGGGCGGCATCGGCGGCACGTCCGTCGGCGCATCGCCGGGAACCGTCGTCGGCTCGTCCGGCACGGGCGGCACGTCGGGCCCGGGTGCCTCGCCCGGTTCGGTCGGCACACCTTCGCCGGGTGCGTCGCCGGGCGCATCTGCGGGACGGTCGGGGATCGGCTTTGCCGCCTTCACCTTCGCGCGTTCGCCCTTTTCCGCATGGTAGCCAAGGCCGCTCATCAGGTCGGCAAACTGGTCCAGCGTCGTGCCCGTGATCGACAGCATGTCCGGCACCGCCTCGAACCCGGCCTTGCTGTCGCGGTCGCGCAGCATGTCGGCCAGACGCTCCAGCATGTCGATGCGGATGGCGCGCGCGCCGGCGGCCCGGTAGCCCGCCATCGTGTAATAGCCCTGCACCGCATCTGTCGCGGCCGGCAACGTTACCAGACCCGGCGGCGGGCTTTCGGGGAATTCCTGCAAGTCCTTCGCCAGCGACCACAGGACCAACCGCAGCCGCGTCGGCGCTGGCTTCAGCAGCAGAGGCAGAAAGATCGTGAACTGGCCAAAGCGGATGCCATGCTTGCGCAAACTGCCCCGCGCCTCCTGGTCCAGCGCCTTGACTTCTTCGACCACCTCACCGCGCGGGATGATGCCAAAGTGTTCCGCCATGCGGTAGGCGAATCCCTTGGCCGATCCGGTCAGCGTGTCGTCGTTCTTCAGCGCCAGCAGCGGCTCGAACGCCGTTGCGACCTTGCGGTCGATGAAATGCTGCAAGCGGCGCTGCACCTTGGCGGCGACATCCGGTCCCGCCTCGTCATCGACAAAGGCCACGACGCGCGGTTTCAATGGATCGTCACCTGCCGCAAGCTTGCCGACCGCGTCGGATCCCCACATCAGGCCGCCCTGCTCGGTGAAATCCATTTCGGTGTCGGGCGCGTTGTAGAACCGGTCCGCCCGCAGGTGAAAGTGCGGCACCAGTGCCTGCGCACTCGCCTGTCGCAGCGTCTTGGCCTCGTCCGGGCTGCCCGCCTTGTCCATGCGAAAGCGGAAGCCTTCGAGACGGCCGATGAATTCGCCCTCGACCGTCACTTCGCCCTTGTCGTTCACGTCAGCCAAGAGGCTCTCCTTCTGTTTGAGCCGGCGGAGCAATACGGATGTGCGCCGGTCCACGAATCTTTGCGCCAATGCGCCGTGCAGCGCATCCGATAGGCGATCTTCTACAGCGCGGGTCTGGTCGCGCCAATGGTTTTCGTCCCGCAACCAGCCTCTGCGCTGCGCCACATAGGTCCATGTGCGAATATATGCCAACCGTTTCGACAGCGTGTCGATGTCGCCATCATCCCGGTCGATCCGCGCAACCTGCAGGGCGAACCAGTTTTCGTCGATATGACCGAACTGGTGCAGGTCGGTGAATATACGCATAAGAAGGCCCGCGTGTTCCCCTTTGCTGATCCCGCGAAAGTCAGGCACGCGGCACACATCCCACAAAAGCCGCACCGACGGGCCGTCGCTGGCACGGGCGGCCACGATTTCGTCCTGGCCCAGCGCGCGCAGGGCGGCCAGGTCGTCGCTTTCCCGCACGCGGGTCAGCCAGTCGTTGTCGGTCCGCGCCTCCAGTGTCTGCAACAGCCGCTTGACCGACCCGAATTGCAGGTCCGAATTGCGCCATTGCAGCTTTTTCACCGGCTGGAACTGGTGGTTGACGATCTGGTTCACGACACCCTCGTCCAGCTCCTGCGCCTCGCCCGTCACGCCGAAGGAACCGGCCGCCAGATGTCGTCCGGCGCGTCCCGCGATCTGCGCCAGCTCGTCCGGGCGCAATTCGCGCATCCGGTGTCCGTCGAATTTCGTCGTCGCCGAAAAGGCGACATGCTTGATGTCGAGGTTCAGACCCATCCCGATCGCATCCGTGGCGACAAGGTAATCCACGTCGCCATTCTGGTACATCTCGACCTGCGCGTTGCGCGTTCGGGGCGACAGCGCCCCCATGACGACGGCCGCCCCGCCCTTCTGGCGGCGGATCAACTCTGCGATGGCATAGCAGTTCTCGACCGAAAACCCGACGATGGCCGACCGGGCGGGCATGCGGCTGATCTTCTTCGATCCGGTATAGGTCAGTTCGGAAAATCGCTCGCGGCGCTGGATCGTCACCTGCGGGATCATCGCCACGATCGCCTGCCGCATGGTGTCGGCCCCCATGAACAGCGTCTCGTGCAATCCGCGCGCGTGCAGCAACCGATCGGTAAAGACGTGGCCCCGTTCGGGATCGGCGCACAACTGGATTTCATCGACCGCAAGGAAGTCGCAGCCCAGACCGTCCGGCATCGCCTCGACCGTGCAGACCCAGTAGGCGGTGCGCGGCGGCACGATCCGCTCCTCGCCCGTGACCAGCGCCACGACGCCGGGGCCGCGGGCCTTGACGATGCGGTCATAGACCTCGCGCGCCAGCAGGCGCAGCGGCAGGCCGATGACGCCCGTGCGATGGCCCAGCATCCGTTCGATCGCATAGTGAGTCTTGCCGGTGTTTGTCGGCCCAAGAACGGCCGTCACGCGGGATGGTTGCATTGTCGTCCCCGCAGGGGCGGTCGGGGCTTACAGCGCCAGACCGTCCAATTTGACTGAAACGCGGTCGACGGCGTCCTGGACACCCACCGCGTGGGGCGCAATCGACAGGATTTCACGATAGACCTCAAGGGCCTCTGACGGGCGATCCAGTTCATCAAGGATCACGGCAAGCCCGCTCATCGCGCCGAAGTGGCGCGGATTCAGCGCCAGCGTGCGCTCGATGTCCGCCAGCGACGGCCCGATCTGTCCCGACATGTAAAAGGCGGTCGCGCGCCCGTTGTAGCCTTCGGCGAATTCGGGGGCGTGGTCGATCAACGCGCTGAAGTGCTGGATGGCAAGGTCGTGTTCGCCCGCCTCCATCGCATCCTCGCCGCGCCGCAACAGCAGGTCCATCGCCGCAGAACCGCTCCGCGCCCATTGCGCGGCGATCTGGCCCTGGATCTGCCCCGTTTCTTCTTCATCCGCCTCGGCCAGCCGGTCGAACAACGCGTCGAGCTCTGCCGTCTGCCCAAGGGCGGGCTGAACCAGCGTCAGCCCCAGCATAAATGCCGCAGCGGCACGATTGATGACTTTTCTATCCTTGGTCATACCTGCAATGTAACGTAACCCGCGCCCGATACCAGTGGCGCACTCTCACAACCGCGACAAAGGAAGTTTTCAATGAGCGATGTCATTACCCAGGCCGTCACCGCGCTGAACGCCAAGATGGACGGCGGCTTTGACGGGCTGGCCAAGTTCGTGGTCGAGGATGAAGGCGCCATCATGATCGACCGGGACGGTGCCCGCGCCGGGGACGAGCCCGCCGAGGTCACACTGACCGCATCGCGGGACACCTTCGAAGGGATCCTGAACGGCGACCAGAACCCGACCGCCGCCTTCATGACCGGCAAGTTGTCCATCGACGGCGACATGGGCAAGGCGATGCAACTGGCCGCCGTGCTCGGCTGATGCGCTACGCCCCCCTGCATGCGGACGTCGCCGATGGCCCGGATGCAGGGGCCGCGCACTGGATCAAGACGACCGATCATGTGCAGATCCGCGTGGCGCACTGGGTCTCCGACGCGGATCGCGGCACCGTCCTGCTGTTCCCCGGCCGCACCGAGTATATCGAGAAGTATGGCCGCGCCGCCCGCGACCTGCGCGCCCGCGGCTATGCGACGGTCACGCTCGACTGGCGCGGTCAGGGTCTCGCGGACCGCGCGGTGCCGGACCGGGCGACCGGCCACATCGCCGCCTTCACCGACTTTCAGAAGGACGTGGCGGCGATGCTGACCCACGCACGCGACCTTGGCCTGCCAAAGCCCTTCTACCTGATCGCGCATTCGATGGGCGGTGCCATCGGCCTGCGCGCCCTGATCGAAGGGCTGCCGGTGCGGGCCGCCGTCTTTTCCGCACCCATGTGGGGCATCCAGATGTCGGCCGCCCTGCGCCCCTTTGCCTGGGGCATCTCGACCCTTGCCCGGCGCGTCGGCCTGGACACCCGCATGGCACCCGGACAAGAGGCGGAAAACTACCTGACCCGCATCGCGCTGGCCGAAAACACGCTGACCTCGGACGCAGAGATGTTCGACTACATGCGGACCCAGATCACGACGCATCCGGACCTTGGCCTGGGCGGCCCCAGCCTGCGCTGGCTCAACGAATCCCTCGTCGACATGCGCCGTCTGTCGCGCCTCGCCTCGCCGCGCACACCCACCACCACGTTCCTCGGCACCGCCGAGACCATCGTCGACCCCGCCCGCATCCACGACCGCATGGCCCGCTGGCCCGGCGGCATGCTGGAGATCGTGAAAGGCGGCAAGCACGAAACGATGATGGAGACCTCCGACATCCGCACCCGCTTCTTCGACACCGCGACAGCCCTGTTCGACGCGCATCCCTGACGAGCGCCACGCGACGCCTCTCTTGATCCGGCACCTGAGATGCCGATTCACGCGGCGCTTTCCATTTCATCTGGCCCGTAAACTCCCGCCGGAGGCAGCGGCGGGCACGGCCCGCCGCCCACTGGCAAATCACACCGCCTGACCTACCTCCGCTGCATGGCAGACGTCCTCACCTTCACCGATCGCGGCATCTACTGCCCTGCCGGCGATTTCCACATCGACCCGTGGCGTCCCGTGGACCGCGCGCTGATCACGCATGGCCATGCGGACCATTCGCGCTGGGGGATGAAACGCTACCTTGCGACCGAAGCCGCAGCCCCCGTCATCCGTCACCGCCTGGGCGAGATCGACCTGGCCACGATCCCATACGGCGTGGAACGCCGCATCAATGATGCCACCGTGTCGTTCCATCCCGCTGGCCACGTCCCCGGATCGGCACAGATCAGGGTCGAGGTTGGCGGAGAGGTCTGGGTCGCGTCGGGCGACTACAAGACGGTGGCCGATGGCCTGTCGGAACCCTTCGAACCGGTGCGCTGCCACGCCTTCATCACCGAATGCACCTTTGGCCTGCCGGTGTTCAAATGGCTGGACGAGGCCGTCCTAACCGCCCAGATCAACGCCTGGTGGGCCGCCAACGCAGCCGAAGGGCGCACGTCGATCATCGGGGCCTACGCCCTTGGCAAGGCGCAGCGCCTCCTGACCTGTGTCGATCCGGCCATCGGCCCGATTCTGACCCACGGCGCGGTGGAAAACACCAACGATGTCCTGCGGGCGCAGGGCGTGCGGCTGCCCGCCACGATCCGGGTGACGCCGGACACCAAGGCGGCCGACCATCCCGGCGCGCTGGTGGTAGCCACGCCCTCCGCCCTTGGCACATCATGGGCGCGGCGGTTCGGCCCCGCCTTTACCGCCTACGCCTCTGGCTGGATGGCCCTGCGCGGCGTGCGCCGCAGGCGGGCCGCCGACCGCGGTTTCGTCGTCAGCGACCATGCCGACTGGGACGGGTTGAACGCCGCGATCCGCGACACCGGTGCCACGAAGATCTTCGCCACTCACGGCTACACCTCTGCCTTTCAGCGCTGGCTGGCGGACGAAGGCTATGACGCGCATATCGTCAGCACCGAATACAGCGGTGAAAGCATCGACGAACCCGAAGATCAGGCCGAACCATGAAGGATTTCGCCGCGCTCTACGCCCGCATCGACGAATCCACCAAGACGACGGTCAAGGTCGCGGCCGTCGCGGACTATTTTCGCGCTGCCCCCGACGCCGACAAGCTCTGGACCGTGGCACTCTTTTCCGGACGCCGCCCGAAACGGACGATCACCGCCACCCGCCTGCGCGCATGGGCGGCCGAACGCGGCGGCATCCCCCTGTGGTTGTTCGAAGAATCCTACCACATCGTCGGCGACCTGGCCGAAACCATCAGCCTGATCCTGCCGGACGCCACCGGCACGGACGACCGGTCGCTTGCCTTCTGGATCGGTGAAATCAAGCGCCTTTCCGCCCTCAATGACGCGGCGCGCAAGGCCGGCATCCTTGCCGCATGGGACGCGCTGCCGGGGCCGCAGCGCTATCTGTTCACGAAACTGCTGACCGGATCGTTCCGCGTCGGCGTCAGCCGCAAGCTGATGACCCGCGCCTTGTCCATCGCCACGGACGGCGATGAGGCGAACCTGACCCACCGCCTGATGGGCGACTGGACGCCCGAAACAACGACCTGGAACCGCCTGATCGAGACGACCGACCCCAGCACCGACCTCTCGCGCCCCTACCCTTTCTACCTCGCTTACGGGCTGGAGGATCTGGCCGCCCTCGGCCCGGCCACCGACTGGTCTGCGGAATGGAAATGGGACGGCATCCGGGGCCAGTTCATCCTGCGTGGCGGCGAACATCACCTGTGGTCGCGGGGCGAGGACCTGATGACCGACCGCTTTCCCGAACTGGCGCAGCTGCGCGACTTTCTGCCCGACGGCACGGTGATCGACGGCGAAATCCTCGCCTTTCGCGACGAAGCTCCCCTGTCGTTCAACACGCTTCAGGCCCGCATCGGCCGCAAGACCGTCCCGAAAAAGCTGCTGACCGAGGCCCCCGTGATCCTGATGGCTTACGACCTGCTCGAACACGCAGGGGATGACATCCGCGCCCAGCCCTTTGCCGACAGGCGGGCGCGGCTGGCAGATCTGGTCGACGCCGCCCCCGCCACAGCCCCCCTGCGTCTGTCGCCCACGGTCGCCGCCGACGACTGGGACACCCTAGCCGCCGCCCGCGAGACGTCGCGCGACCGCCAGGCCGAGGGGCTGATGCTGAAGCGGCGGGACAGCCCCTATCTTGCGGGCCGCAAGAAGGGCGACTGGTGGAAATGGAAGGTCGATCCGCTGACCATCGACGCGGTCATGATCTATGCGCAGCAGGGGTCCGGGCGGCGCGCAAACCTTTTCACCGACTACACCTTTGCGGTCTGGGACGGCACCGACCTCGTGCCCTTCGCAAAGGCGTATTCCGGCCTGACCGACGCCGAATTCCGGCAGATCACCGCTTGGGTCCGCAAGAACACCTTGCAGAAGTTCGGTCCTGTCCGCCAAGTCACCCCGGAACATGTCTTCGAGTTGGGGTTTGAAGGCATACAGGCCAGCCCCCGTCACAAGTCGGGTGTCGCCCTGCGGTTTCCCCGGATGCTGCGCTGGCGACACGACAAGCCCTTGGCCGAGGCGAACACACTGGCGGACCTGCAAGCAATGCTGACCGCCTACGGATAAGGAAGACGCCATGCGCCGCTGGATCGCACGGATCATCGCCCTCCTGTTGCTGATCCTCGTCGCGCTGACGGCGGCTTCGGTCTCGAACCAAGACATCTGGTGGCTGCGGTTTCTGGATTTCCCCCGCATGCAGATCGCAGGCGCGCTGGCGGTCCTTGTGCTGTTCTACATGGCGCTGACGGGGTGGCGCGGCATCGTCGTGACCCTGCTGGCGCTGACCGCCCTTGGCCTGCAACTCTACGTCCTCTGGCCCTATCAGCCGCTGGCGGGGCGAATGGTCGCCCAGACCCCCCGCTGCGCCGACGACGGACGCCTGCGCATCCTGATCACCAACGTCCAGCGCGGCAATCAGGACGCGGGACAGGTCATCGCGATGATCCGCGCCCACGACCCCGATATCGCACTGGTAATGGAGACGAACGAACGCTGGGACGCAGACCTTGCCCCGCTGGCCAACGATTTCGACGCCGTGATGCAAAGCATCCCCGACGCGAACACCTTTTACGGGATGCACGTCTATTCCCGCTTTGCGCTGTCGGACGCCCGTTTCGAATTCCCCCATGACACCGACACGCCCCTGTTCGTCGGCGATGTGGCCCACCCGCGCGGCACCGTGCAGTTCATCGGCATTCACCCCCGCCCGCCGCAGCAGGGTCAGCCATCCACCGCGCGCGATGCGACGATCCTGACCGCAGCCCAGATCGCCCGCGATGATGAAGGCCCTAGCGTCATCGCCGGCGATTACAACGCGACGCCCTGGAACGACACCGCCCGACGGGCCCTGCGCATCGGTCAGTTGCTCGATCCCCGGCAAGGGCGCGGTCCGTTCGTCAGCTTCGATGCGGAAAGCTCCTGGATGAAATGGCCGCTCGATCAGATCCTCTGGAAAGGCGGGCCGGGGCTGCTGGACTTTCAGGTGCTGCCGCCCGTCGGCTCCGATCACTATCCGGTCATGGCCGACCTTTGCATGACCACGAATGCCCCCGGTGCCCCGTCGCCCCTGCGCGAAGGTGACGTGGACGCCATGCAAGCCACGTTCGACGCCGTCACGCGGGGTTGAGCCAGTGCCGCCCAACGCCTATGTCGAAGCCAACTTTGCAACAGGACGCGCCATGACCCATCCCATCGCCCACGACGCCCACACAGACAAAGGCAGCAACGCCTTTGGCGACCTGCCGGAATGGGACCTGACCGACCTTTACCCCGCTCCCGACTCGGCCGAGATCAAGCGCGACATGGACTGGCTGGAAGCCGCCTGTGCCGATTTCGCCAACGACTACGAAGGCAAGCTCGCGACGCTCGATGCCGTGGGCCTGCTGGACGCTGTGAAACGTTACGAGACGATCGACATCATCGCCGGCCGCATCATGTCCTATGCCGGCCTGCGCTACTACCAGATCACGACCGACGCGGAGCGTGCCAAATTCATGGCCGACGCGCAGGACCGGATCACGACCTACACCACGCCGCTTGTCTTCTACGGGCTGGAATTCAACCGCCTGGACGACGCGCATCTGGCGGACCTTCTGTCGCAGAACGCCGATCTGCGCCGCTACAAACCGATCTTCGAGCGGATGCGCGCAATGAAGCCGCACCAGCTTTCGGACGAGCTTGAAAAGTTCCTGCACGACCAGTCGACCATCGGGGCCGCCGCCTGGAACCGCCTTTTCGACGAAACGATGGCGGGCCTCATGTTCGCGGTGGACGGCGAGGACCTGAACCTCGAAGCCACCCTGAACCTGCTGACCGACCGCGACCGCGCCAAGCGCGAGACGGCCAGCACCGCCCTGTCCAAGGTCTTTGCCGCGAACGTGAAACTGTTCGCCCGCGTGCACAATACGCTGGCCAAGGAAAAGGAAATCGAGGACCGTTGGCGCAAGATGCCGACTCCGCAGTACGGACGGCACCTGTCCAACCACGTCGAACCCGAGGTCGTCGAGGCCATGCGCAACGCCGTCGTTGCCGCCTATCCGCGCCTGTCGCACCGCTATTACGCGTTGAAGGCGAAATGGATGGGTCTTGACCGGATGCAGACCTGGGACCGCAATGCGCCCCTGCCGATGGACAGCGACCGGCTTGTCACATGGCCAGAGGCCGAACGCATCGTGCTGGACGCCTACGCCGATTTCGCGCCCGAAATGGCCGACCTCGCCAAGCCGTTCTTTACCGACGGCTGGATCGACGCCGCCGTGAAACCCGGCAAGGCCCCGGGCGCCTTCGCCCACCCCACCGTCAGCACCGTGCATCCCTACGTGATGCTGAACTACCTCGGCAAACCGCGCGACGTGATGACGCTGGCCCACGAACTCGGCCACGGCGTCCACCAGCGCCTGGCGGCAGGACAGGGCGAACTGCTGTCATCGACCCCGCTGACGCTGGCCGAAACCGCCAGCGTCTTCGGAGAGATGCTGACCTTCCAGAAGCTCCTGGAGGGGGCCAAATCCAAGGATGAACGCAAGATCCTGCTGGCCGGCAAGGTCGAGGACATGATCAACACGGTCGTGCGGCAGATCGCATTCTACGACTTCGAATGCAAGCTGCACGCCGCCCGCGCGAATGGAGAGTTGACGCCCGACGACATCAACGCCCTGTGGATGTCCGTGCAGGCCGAAAGCCTGGGCCCCGTCTTCGACTTCCATGCGGGGTACGAGACGTTCTGGTCCTACATCCCCCACTTCGTCCACTCGCCGTTCTACGTCTACGCCTATGCCTTCGGCGACGGTCTGGTGAACGCGCTCTACGCCGTCTATGCGGAAGGCGACCCCGACTTCAAAACCAAGTATTTCGACATGCTGCGTGCCGGCGGGTCCAAGCATCATTCCGAACTGCTGGCCCCCTTCGGCCTCGATGCCTCTGACCCGGCATTCTGGGACAAGGGCCTCTCGATGATCGAAGGCTTCATTGACGAACTGGAAGCGATGGAAGAGGATGCATGACGCGCGTCGCCCTCGGCCCCTACACCGCCGATCAGCGCGATGCCGTCAGTGCGCTGACGGTGGCACCTGAACAGGTCGTATTCTCCGGCCAGCCCGCCGCGTTCATCACGCAGCCCGACGCCGACATGGACATCCATGTGATCCATGCGGACGGCGAGCTGGTCGGCTTTTTCCGCATCGATCTGGACTACGCCCGCATCCACGATTTCGCCAAACCGGGCGACCTTGGCCTGCGCAGCGTCATCGTCGATCACCGGCAGCAGGGGCGCGGCATCGGCAGTGCGGCGGTCCGCGCCCTGCCCGCCTACCTGGCTCTGCATTACCCCGGCGCCACGGACCTTTACCTGACCGTGAACCTGCGCAATCCGGGGGCGCGCAAAAGCTATCTCAACGGCGGCTTCACCGACACCGGCGCGCACTACCTCGGGGGTGACGCCGGGCCGCAACATATCATGCACATGACGCTGACCCGGCCCGGCGCATCGGTCGAAAACCTTGCGCCAGCGCAAGTTACAGACTAGGGCTGCGACACCGGGCGGGTCAACGCCCGGTTTTGCACATCATCGGAGACGAAATGCAGCGCAAGCTGATCGCCCTCGCGGCGTTCGAGCAAGAGTTGAAGTGGCTGGCGCTCGCCCTCGGCCTCGCGTCCACCATCGCCATCGTGCAGAACTGGCAGCCCTGGCCGATGGTCCTGGGCCTGCCGTTCTGTCTGATCTGGGTCTACTGCGGCTGGCTGCGGACAGAGCGGCAGTTGAAGTGGATCAACATCATCTTCAGCGCTCTCTACATTTACGGCCTGCTGCGGTGGTGGCTGGCGTGACCGGCCACCACGCGCGATGCCTCAGTCGCGACCGCCCTTGGCATAGATCATGTCCATCATCGCCTGGGTGCCGCGGCTGAACTCCAGCGGGCAAGCGTAATCCGCCCCCGCCGCCGCCGCACCAAAGGCTTCGACCTGCCGGACATAATGGTTAACACCGGGCCAGCGTTCCACCGTGCGTACGCCACCCGTGGTTTCCAGCACAAGCTCTGCCTGATCGTAGACGCCGGCGTTGAAGGGGGCCGACAAGGTGATGTGCCCCGCCTCGCCGTGGAACGTGATCCCCTGTGCGGGCTGCATCCGCGTGGACACGATCGCGCCAAAGGTGAAGGCGTCAAAATCCGCCGCCACCTGCGCAAAGACATCGACGCCATTCTCATAGTCCAGCCGCGCGTGCGTCACTGCGACAGGCTCTGCCCCCGTGACGAAACGGGCCGACCCGAGCGCGTAGCAACCGATATCCGGCAAGGCCCCGCCGCCCGTGTCGGGCTTGTTTCGGATATTGGCGGCATCGGGATTGTTGAAGGTGAACACCACCTGCACATGGCGCAGCCGCCCGATGGTGCCGCCCTGCACCAGATCGCGCGCCCGCACGAATTGCGGGTGATGCACGATCATGAAGGCTTCCGCCGCCATCCGCCCGCTGGCATTGCGCGCCGCGATCACCCGGTCAATGTCTTCGGCGCGCAGGGCGATCGGCTTTTCGCACAGCACGTGCTTGCCGGCTTCCAGCGCCTTCACTGACCAGTCGACATGCAGGTGATTGGGCAGCGGAACATAGACCGCGTCCACACTGTCATCTGCCAGCAGCGCATCGTAGTCCGCATGCACCCGCAATCCCGGCGCAAACGCGCTGAAGCCCGCAGCCTTGTCCGCCGACGTGGTCGCCAGCGCCACCAGCTCTGCCCCATGCGCCGCATGAATGGCCGGCCCCATGTGATTGCGGGCGAAATTCGCAGCCCCCAGAATACCCCAACGCATCACGATCCCTTTCATCTGGCAAAGAAAACTCCCACCGGAGGTATCCGGCGGGAGCCATTCAGACCAAGCCTAGCGAAAGCATCACACGCCCTCAAGCATGCCTTTCTCGGCGGCAAGCTGACGCATCCGCGCCTGCAACTTCTCGAAGGCCCGCACCTCGATCTGGCGGATGCGTTCGCGGCTGACGTCGTACTGCGACGACAGGTCTTCCAGCGTGATCGTCTCGTCGTTCAGGCGGCGCTGCATCAGGATGTCGCGCTCGCGCTCGTTCAGCACGTCCATCGCTTCGGCCAGCATGGCGCGGCGGTTCTCCAGCTCGTCGCGTTCGGCATAGTCGCCTGCCTGGTCGGCGTCTTCATCCTCCAGCCAGTCCTGCCACTGCATCGTGCCTTCGCCCTCGGACCCCACCGTCGCGTTCAGCGAGGCATCGCCACCGGACAGCCGCCGGTTCATCGACACGACCTCATCCTCGGTCACGCCGAGGTCGGTCGCGATCCGCGTCACGTTCTCGGGGCGCAGGTCGCCTTCCTCCAGCGCGCCGATGCGGTTCTTGGCCTTGCGCAGGTTGAAGAACAGCTTCTTCTGCGCACTCGTCGTGCCCAGCTTGACCATCGACCAGGACCTCAGGACGTATTCCTGGATCGCCGCCCGGATCCACCACATCGCATAGGTCGCAAGGCGGAACCCCTTTTCGGGGTCGAACTTCTTCACTGCCTGCATCAGGCCGACATTGGCTTCCGAGATCACTTCGGCCTGCGGCAGGCCATAGCCGCGATAGCCCATCGCGATCTTCGCCGCGAGCCGCAGGTGAGACGTCACCAACTGGTGCGCCGCCTCCGTATCGCCGTTTTCGGTCCAGCGCTTGGCCAGCATGTATTCGGTCTCCGGCTCCAGCATCGGAAACTTCCGGATTTCCTGCATGTAGCGGTTCAGTCCCTGTTCCGGAGACGGTGCCGGCAGATTCTTGTAGTCGCTCATTCTGGTTCCCCTCTGTCCGATATTTACGGACTTAACATGGATATGGGCATCCAAGGGTCGTGCTTCAATCATTGTCGTTGCGATAGTTTAACAACGTATGAACCCATGCGTTCCGTCGCGCACCCCTGACTTCTGCGCGAGGATGCACAGCAACCGGTCGGTTTCAGCCCTGATGCCGCAAATCCTGCAAGAGGTCCTGCATATCCTCTGGCATTTCCGCCGCGAACTCCAGCGCCTCACCCGTCACCGGATGCGTGAACCCCAAGGTCGCGGCATGCAGCGCCTGTCGCGGAAAGGCGCGCGCCGCCGCGACACCGGCCTCACCGACCGCGCGGGCGGCCAGCTTCTGGCGGCCGCCATAGACCGGATCGCCGATCAGCCCGTGACCGCAATGCGCCAGATGCACCCGAATCTGATGCGTCCGCCCGGTTTCCAACCAGCATTCCACAAGCGCCGCCACAGCCGGGGTGCCCAGCGGTTCCACGATTCGAACCCGCGTCACGGCATGACGTCCGGTCTGGAACGACACCGCCTGCCTTTGCCGGTCGGTCTTGTGGCGACCCAGAAAGGTCTGCACCTTCAGGATATTCCCCGGTTCGAAACTCGTGCCCTTCACGCCGCGCAGGCGGGGGTCGTTGGCATCCGGCACGCCGAAACAGACCGCAAGATACCGCCGCTGCACCGTATGGGCGGCGAACTGGGCCGCCAGGCCCTGATGCGCCGCATCCGACTTTGCCACGACCAGCAGGCCCGAGGTCTCCTTGTCGATCCGGTGCACGATCCCCGGCCGCTTCATGCCCCCGACACCCGACAGGTCGTCGCCGCAATGATGGATCAGCGCATTGACCAGCGTGCCGTCCGGACTGCCGGGGGCCGGATGCACGACCATCCCCGCCGGCTTGTTCAGCACGATCAGGTCCGCGTCCTCGAATACGATATCCAGCGCGATGTCCTGCGCCGTGATATGGCTCTCCTGCGCCGCCTCGACCGTGATCGCAACCTGCGCACCCTCGGTCACGCGCGCGCGCGGATCGGTCACGACGATGCCATCGACGGTCACCGCACCGTCTGCAATCAAGCGGCCCAACCGCGACCGGGACAGCGTCGCGTCCTCTGGCACGTCGCGGGCCAACGCCTTGTCCAGCCGCGCGGGCGGATCGGATTCGATCTGGAAGGTGACGCGCTCGGTCATCGGCAAAAACTCCTTGCAGCGCGCCGCATAGCGTCGCGCGCCCCTGATGTCACGGGGTCAACCGCCGCACGGGCCGTTCATGCCGTCGTAATAATCGTTAAATAATTGATAAAGATTACATAATACGTATCGCATGCGAAACATTCGCTTTTTGATATGTATCTTGGCCGTCAAAAAATGGGGATGGTACCACGTCCTGGTCTCGAACCAGGGACCTCTTGATCCACAATCAAGCGCTCTAACCAACTGAGCTAACGCGGCACTGGGCCGGGATTTAGCGAACCCCTTCCCCGATTGCAAGACCTGAACGCCCCGCGTAAAAGCCAAAAAAACAGGAGGCCCCGATGGGTATCAACGACGAACGTGATCTCGAGGCGAACATGCAGATCGGCCCGACCGAGTTGGGCATGGTCAGGCTCTTCATCACCTCTGGCCAGATGGAAATCCCGATGGATTTCGATCCCGAAGAGGCCGAAGAGATCGCCGAGGAAATCCGCGCCGCAGCCCAGGCCGCCCGCGCCGTCAAACCGCGCTAGACTTTGCGGCGACCCGCGCGTTGAAACGATCGAGGTCGATCGTGGCGCGTCGATGCGTCCCCTCGCCGATCAGGCCGGCGGCGTCCCAGGCCGCGACGCGGAACCGCAGACTGCGCCCCTGCACCTCGATCAGTTCCGCCACCGCCCGGATGCCCATCCCCGCCGGGGTCGGCGCGATATGGGTGATGTTGATGTCCGTCCCCAGCGAATGCTGCCCCGGCGGCTGATGCGGCAGGATGCACTTGATCGCCGTCTCCTCGAGGAACCCGACCAGATACATCGTCGCCAGCACCCGTGGCATGGCCGAGAAGTCGCCAAAGACACCCGCCGCGCCCGGCACCAGCATGGCCTCTGTCACGACCATCCGGGCCTCGGCCCGCATTCCCACCGTCAGCATTGGCTATCCCCCGAATGGCAGCACGAACCCAGGGTCCCGCGCGGCCTGTGCGCGCACGGCCGCATGGCGTGCGAATTTCTGGATCATGACCTTTCGCCGCGCCGGCGCAAGCCGCATCTCGGGGCCCATCGCCACGATCTCGGCGTCATAGCTGTCGGCGATGATCAGGCCCGTCTCCTCGGGCAGCAATTCGGCCGGAAAGTCCGGCCCCACGGCCCAGAAGAATCGGTCGCACCACGGCAGATAGCCCTGCCACTTGGCATCCGACTGGTAGTCCGCGCGGCTGGACTTGCACTCCACGATCCAGACCTCGCCCTTCGGGCCCAACGCCATGACATCGACCCGCAGACCCGGAGTCGGCACCAGCTCTTCGACCGTCACGAAATCATGGCTGCGAACATGGCGGGATACGCCGCGGGCCAGCAACTGACCGGGCATCATCTGCAAACTGTTCAGATCATCGGGCATGGGCGGAATATGAACAAACCGTAAAAATCGGTCAAGCCCCCCCTCCACCTTGCCAGTTCCCCCTTGCCGAAGGCCACCGGCACGCTTACCTCTTGGCATGGCGGGCTTCTGCTCTTCTCGTACGCATGGGGGCTACATTCCAGTGGCCTTAAGCAAATCCGAGGGCGCTGGCTCTGTCCGGACCCTGGTCCGGTTACCTGGTACCCACCTGTACATACAGGTCCTCGGGAATAAGTCCCCGTACGGTCGCTGCGGTTCCCGCCACTCGCACCCCTTTGTGTCGACAAGGCAGGCGGCCCCATGCGGACCTGTCTGCATTCATTGTCACGAAAATATTTTGGGGTCCGGGGGCAAAGCCCCCGAAAGGGGTGGGCGGGCGGGGCCCGCCACCCCCCTGTCAGAATCCGCCCGGCAAGACCTCATGCGCCATGTGATCCAGCACTGCGTTCACGAAACGTGGCTCGCGGCCGTCGGGAAAAAAGGCACCCGCCACGTCCACGAATTCCGTGATCACCACCCGCGGTGGCGTATCGCCGATGATCAGTTCCGCACCCGCCGCGCGGAACAGCGCCCGCAAGGTGGGGTCGATCCGGCCGAGTGGCCACTTCGCCACCAGTGCGCGGTCAGTCATCTGGTCGATCTTTGCCTGCTCGTCCACCGCCCGTTCCATCAGGGCGCGAAAGGTCTCGACGTCGCCTTCCAGCATCTCGTGATCGTCAAAGACCTCGCCAAAGCGGTGATCCTCGAATTCGCGGATCACGGCATCGACGGTCTGGTCGATCGCTTCCATCTGGAACAGCGCCTGCACGGTGTAAAGCCGTGCCGCGGCACGCATCTTGCGCCGCTGGTTGCCAGAGACGGTCATACGGTCTCTCCTCCCTTGGCCAGCGGCCCGGCGGTAAAGCCCACGGACGTCTCGCGCTGGCTCCATCGCCGCGACAGGGCGATCAGGTGCAGGGCGGCAGCGGCGGCACCGCCGCCCTTGTTCTGGCCCGCAGCCTCGGCCCGGACGACGGCCTGATCGTAGTTTTCCACGGTCAGGATGCCATTGCCGATACACAGCCCCTGCAGGCCCAGCAGGGTCAGGCCGCGACTGGAATCGTTGCAGACCGTCTCGTAATGCGTCGTCTCGCCCCGGATCACGCAGCCCAGTGCCACGTAGCCGTCGAAGTTGCTCATCCGTGCGGCGATCCCGATCGCGGTCGGGATTTCCAGCGCGCCCGGCACCTCCGCGACTTCCAGCGCCACACCGGCCTGATCGCAGACCGCACGCGCGCCCGCGATCTGCTGGTCGAAGATGTCCTTGTAATAGGGCGAGGCCACGGCGAGCAGTTTTACCGGCCTGTCGAGGGCGGGCAGCGGCAGGCTGTAATGTGTCGGTCCGGCCATCATCCGATCTCCGAAATTCTGCGGGTGCCCGTGATCTCGAGACCATAGGCATCGAGGCCCACCACCTTGGGCTTGGGCGAATTGGTCAGCAGTTCGATGCGGTGCAGCCCCAACGAAGACAGGATCTGCGCACCTAGGCCGTATTGCCGCAGCGTCTGCGGCGACACTTCGTCGTCAGGCACCATCTTCATGTGCAGGTCGCGCAGCAGCACCAGCACGCCGCGTCCTTCGGCGGCGATCAGCTCCATCGCGTCGCTGAATTCGTTGCGCCGCCCGCGCGGGCCGGCCCCGACCACATCCAGCATCGGATCGAGCGCATGCATCCGCACCAGCACCGGCGCATCGGTGGTTACATCGCCCTTGATCAAGGCGATATGCTCCGCGCCCTGCGTTTCATCGGTGTAGATCCGCATGTCCCAGTCGCCGCCAAATTCCGACGTGATCGTCTGGCTCGACTGCTGCCGCACAAGGTTGTCGTGGCGCCGGCGATAGGCGATCAGGTCGCTGATCGTGCCGATCTTGAGGTTGTGCAGCTGCGCAAAGGCGATCAGGTCCGGCAGGCGGGCCATCTCGCCGTCGTCCTTCATGATCTCGCAGATCACGCCGGACGGGTTCAGACCCGCGAGGCGCGAAATGTCGACAGCCGCCTCCGTATGCCCCGCCCGGACCAGCACGCCACCTTCGCGCGCACGCAACGGAAAGACATGACCGGGGGTCGCGATGTCGGCGGCCCCTTTGCTCGCGTCGATGGCGACGGAGACGGTGCGCGCCCGGTCGTGGGCGGAAATGCCGGTGGTGACACCCTCGCGCGCCTCGATGCTGATGGTAAAGGCGGTCTCGTGCCGGGACGAATTGTTGGTGGACATCAGTTGCAGGCCCAACGCGTCGATGCGCGGACCGGGCAGCGACAGGCAGATCAGGCCGCGTCCATGGGTCGCCATGAAGTTGATCGCGTCCGGCGTGGCCATCTGCGCGGGGATCACCAGATCGCCCTCGTTCTCGCGGTCCTCGTGATCGACCAGGATGAACATGCGGCCGTTGCGGGCGTCCTCGATGATGTCCTCGATCGGGGTGATCGCGTCGGACCAGTCGCGTTCCACCTGGCCGGGCGTCTCGAAGGGTTGGGTCATCGGGCGGAATCCTCTGGCGTGTTGGGCTTGGGCCATAGCCCAGCCGGACGGGATTGGAAAGATCGGCGCGCCCTTAAGCGCCCGCGTCAAAATAGGCGTCGGAGGCGATCCAACCCGCGGCCCCAGCGGTGGCGACCCAGTCGCGTTCCAGCGCGGTGTCGCCCACGATGACGAAGCGGTCGGCGGAGTGACCGCGCTGGCGGGCGACAGATTTTAGATGATCGCGGGTCGCGGACCATGTCAGGGTGACGGCGGGCGCGGTGTGGGCGGCGTCGATCACCGGCAAGGCGGCGATGCGGGTCGGGCTGACGCGCGGTTGCGCCAGGGCTGTGCGGTCTGCGGTAATCTGCGCGAGCTTTGCCGCGCGGTCGGCGGGAATGGCATCCGCGTCGCGCAAGACGCGCAAGGCATTGGAGGAGAACATGAACCCGATCAGGTCATGGCCGGTGCTGGCGCGGATGCCCGCATAGGTCTTGTAGGGCAGGCCCAGCGCCTGCGCACGCTTGACCCGCAGGCGCACCACCTCGATCGGCAGGGTGGGCAGCAAGGCCGCGCGGGCCTTCTGCCAGGCCACCGTGCGAAAGCTGTGGCCGGGGGGATCGACCCGGCCAGAATTATGCCCGATGCCCGCCATCAGTCATACTCCCGCAGGCGGGCGACGTAGCGGGCCATCGTGTCGACCTCCAGGTTGATGCGGTCGCCGACGCGCGTCTCGCCCCATGTCGTGACAGCCTTGGTGTGCGGAATGATGTTCACGCCGAAATCGCGACCATCCACGGCGTTCACGGTCAGGGACGTGCCGTTCAGCGCGACCGACCCCTTGGGCGCGATGAAGCGCGCAAAGGCTTCGGGGGCGCGAAAGGTGAAGCGGGTGCTGTCGCCTTCGTCGCGCATGTCCACGACCTCGGCCACGCCGTCGACGTGGCCCGACACGATATGGCCACCCAGCTCGTCGCCGACCTTCAGCGCGCGTTCGAGGTTCAGCCGCTTGCCCGGCCCCCATGCGCCGACATTGGTGGCCCCCACTGTCTCGGCGCTGATCTGGACGTCGAACCAGTCCTGCGGGTCTGATCCAGATGCGGCACTCGCTGCGGTGCCCAGCGCGATCACGGTCAGGCAGACACCTTCGCAAGCGATGGAGGCCCCGATGGCGATGGTGTCCACGGCGTAGGCCGTGCCGATCCGCGCGCGCAGGTCGCCGCGCTGTTCCAGGTCCAGCACGCGGCCGACGTCGGTGACGATTCCGGTAAACATGGCACGTTCCTTCACGGTTTGTTTCGAGGTAGCGGGTAGCAAGGTCACAGACAAGCGGGGCTGGCGATGTTTGCGCCGGACAAGCCTTATTTCCGCCCCGGGAAAGGGTTAACAAGGCTGGATAGGATTGAATAGATTGATGCCGTGACCGACCCCGCCGCACGCCGCTTCCTGTTACTGCAAGGTCCGCACGGCCCGTTCCTGCACCGGCTGGCGCGGATGCTGCGTGCCGCCGGCGCGCAGGTCTGGCGCGTGGGATTCAATGCAGGCGACCGGGCGTTCTGGTTTGGCGCGCCCGGCTACATCCCGTTTCGCGACCCGCACGACCGCTGGCCCGACCGGTTTCGCGCCATCGTGGCGGATCATGCCATCACCGATATCGTCCTATACGGCGACACCCGCCCGATCCACGCGCAGGCGGTGGAGATCGCGCGCGCCCTTGGCCTGCGCATCCACGTGTTCGAGGAAGGCTACATGCGGCCCTACTGGATCACCTATGAACGCGGTGGCACCAACGGCCATTCGCGCCTGATGCAGATGACCATCGCGGACATGCGCGCGGCCCTTGCGCGGTCCGATCTGGACGTGCCGACGCCACCCGCCCATTGGGGCGACATGAGCCACCATGTCTTTTACGGCGCGCTTTATCATTGGTTCGTGATGTTCCGGAACCGCGACTACCGCCACTTTACCCGTCACCGCGAATTGCCCGTCACGATGGAGACGTGGCTTTATACCAAACGGCTGCTCTTGATGCCCTTCATCGCGCTGGACCGGCGCATCGCCACGCTGCGCATCCGCTATGGCGGGTTTCCCTATCATCTGGTGTTGCTGCAACTGGAACATGACGCCAGTTTCCAGAAGCACTCGCCCTTTACCCGGATGGAGGAGTTTCTGAAGGTCGTGATGGACGGTTTCGCCAAGGCCACACCGCGCCATCATCACCTTGTCTTCAAGGCGCATCCGCTGGACAACGACCGCAGCGGGGCCAAGCGGATCATCCGGCGACTGGCGGCGCAGGCGGGCATCAGTGCGCGCGTGCACTACGTCCGCGGCGGCAAGTTGGCGCGTCTGCTGGATCACGCGCGCACCGCCGTCACGGTCAATTCGACGGCGGCGCATCAGGTGCTGTGGCGCGGCATCCCCCTGAAGGTCTTCGGCGATGCGGTCTACAACAAGCCCGAATTCGTGTCGGATCAGGCGCTGCCGGACTTCTTCACGTCATCGGACCGGCCCGACAGCCGGGCCTACAGGGACTATCGCCGCTTTCTGCTGGAGACGTCGCAGGTGCCCGGCGGTTTCTATTCCGCGCGGGGGCGTCGGCAACTGATGCGGCAGATCGTCGACATGATGCTGGCCGACGCGGACCCCTACGACAGCCTGGCCCTTGGCAAGACACCGCCGCGCCAACCGTTGCGCATCGCAGGCTAGGGCCCGTCGGGGGTGTTCTGAAAGATCAGCGCGACCTCATCGACACGCAACAACCGCCACTCGCCGGGTGCCAGTTCGTCGGGCAGCGACAATCCACCCAAGGTTTCGCGGTGTAGGGCAACGACATGGTTGCCGGTGGCCGCGAACATGCGCCGCACCTGATGGTATCGCCCTTCGGTCACGGTCAGCCGGGCCTCGGTGTTCGAAAGCGGTTCAAGGACAGCGGGCAACAGGGGTTTGTCGTCGCTTTCCAGCATGAAGCGGCCAGAGGCGAACCGGGCCTGCTCGGTCCCGTCAAGCGGCCGGGCCAGCGTCGCGCGGTAGGTCTTGGCGATCCGTGACTTCGGGCTGATGACCCGGTGCAGCAGGCCGCCGTCGTCGGTGAGCAGCAGCAGGCCAGAGGTGTCCTTGTCCAGCCGCCCGATGGTCGAGATCACCGGCGTGCGCCGCCGCCAACGCGCGGGCAGCAGGTCGTGGACCACCGCACCTTCGTCCTTGTGCGAACAGGTCATGCCCAGCGGCTTGTGCAGCAGGATCACCAGACCCGCCACCGGATCGAGGGGCTGGCCCATCACGGTCATGCGCCCCGCAAGATCGGGTGCCACCGCAATGCGCTGCGTTGCATCGGTGATCCTGTTGCCGTCCAGCCTCACGCCTCCGGACCGGGCGATGCGTGCCACATCGGTGCGCGACCCATAGCCCAGCGCGGACAGAAGCCTGTCGATCCGGCTGGTCGGTGTCTTGGTCATGAGGGTCCGTTCTCCGAGGCGCAGGCCGTTCCGGCCGGGGCCTGTGTGACACAGCGCGGCCCAATGATCCATGCGCCGAGGTCGAAACGGAAAAGTCCCGACCGGGTTCATTAACCGGCCCGCGCGGCAGGAAAGCAACAGTGTCGGATGACACACCCCGGCCATGATCAGGCCAAACTATCTTTCCGCGCGCCTTTCCCGTAGCGTAAAAAGAAAAGACGACCGAGGCAGAACAATAACAGGTCGAGGAGACCGAGCAGTGCTATTCCTGACATTGCGCCTTTCACGGGGCGTGGCCCTCTTCGTCACGCTGGGAATCTTGGCCGCTTGCGCCCTGCCCCGCGTGGGACCGAACAAATCCGAGATCTTTGCGGGCTCCGTGCTGCGCGAGGGTGATGCCTTCATCCTGACCGTCGACGACCGGGTGAACGCGATCGCCGCCGTGGCGCCGGCGCTGGGTTTCTCGAGCGGTTTCCTGAATGCGGGCGAGCTGGGGTCCGACACGCTGCGTCCCGGCGACCGGCTGGGCCTGACGATCTTCGAGAACGTCGACGACGGCCTGCTGGTGGCACAGGGGCAGAACGCGACCGTTCTGGAAGAAGTGCAGGTCGACGGACAGGGATTCATCTTCGTCCCCTACGCGGGCCGCATCCTGGCTGCCGGCAACACGCCCGAGGCGCTGCGCCGCATCATCACGGAAAAGCTGGCCGACCAGACCCCCGACCCGCAGGTCAGCGTGCGCCGCGTCGCGGGTGACGGTGCAACCGTGTCCGTGTCCGGCGCGGTGAACGGCCAGGGCGTCTATCCGATCGAACGGCCGACCCGGTCGCTGGTCGCGATGCTGGCCGCCGCCGGTGGCGTGGCCGTCGAACCCGACATTGCCCGTGTGACGGTGGTGCGCGGCAATCATAAGGCCGAAATCTTCTACAACGACCTGTTCGACAATCCGCAGAACGACATCGCCCTGCGCGATGGCGATTCAATCATCGTGAAGGCCGATTCGCGCACCTTCACGGCGTTGGGGGCGACCGGTGCGCAGGACCGCGTGGTCTTCGAGAGCCAGACGATTTCCGCGATCGAGGCGCTGGCGCAGGTCGGAGGGTTGTCGTCCACCGCGGCCGACCCCACGGGCGTCTTCGTGTTCCGCAACGAACCCGAGGCGATCACCGAACAGCTTGTCGGGCAGGACCTGACCGGCGTGCAGCGGGTTGTCTACGTGCTGGACCTGACCAAGCCGAATGGCATGTTCATGGCGCGCGATTTCGCGATCCGCGACGGCGACACGGTCTACGTGACCGAGGCCCCCTTCGTGCAGTTCAACAAGACTATCGCCGCCGCGACCGGATCGCTTAACGCCGCAGGTGCGGTCGGCAACGTCAGCGGCCTCTGACCCACGATGCGCTGGGTTGCGCCAGAAGCCGCCGCAGGGGACACCCTGCGGCGGCTTTTCGTTTACAACGGCGGGTTCCTGACGCAGGCGCGCGTGCGGCGCATCCTGACGCTTGCGGGCTGGGAGATCCGCCTTGGCCTGCCCGGCGAAGGCGACGCGGTCGGTGTCTGGGGCCATTCCCCCACCGCCCCGCGCGGCGAAGCGGTGGCGGCCCGTCGCGCCGCCCCTGTGGTGCGGGTGGAGGATGCGTTCCTGCGCTCTGTCTTGCCCGGCCGCGACGGCGAGGCACCGCTGGGGCTGGTGATCGACCGGCTCGGGATGCACTACGATCCGGCGCAACCCTCTGATCTGGAATGCATCCTGCGCGACGATCCACTGGGCGACACCGCTCTGCTGGACCGCGCCCGCGCCATGATGGCCGAGATCGCGCGCGGGCATCTGTCGAAATACAACGCCTTCGATCCGGACCTTTCCGTGCCTGAGCCGGGGTATGTGCTGGTCATCGACCAGACGCGCGGCGATGCCGCCGTCACGGCCAGCCGCGCCGATGCCAATACTTTTCGGGAAATGCTGTTCTACGCACAGACCGACCACCCCGGCGCACGTATCGTCATCAAGACCCACCCGGAGACCGCGGCGGGCCACAGACAGGGCTATTTCACCGACCACGACGCCGACGGCCGGATCAGCATCTGCGATGCCCGGTGTCGCCGCACGCGCTGCTGGCGGGTGCCATCGCGGTCTATACGGTGTCGTCGCAGATGGGGTTCGAGGCGATCCTGGCGGGCCACAGGCCCATCGTCTTTGGTCAGCCGTTCTATATCGGCTGGGGGCTGACGGAGGACCGGATGCCGCTGGACCGGCGGCAGCGGCGGCTGACGAAGGCGCAGTTGTTCGCCGGGGCGATGATCCTCTATCCGACATGGTATGACCCCTACCGCGACGCGCTGTGCGACATCGAGGACGCCGTCCGCACGCTGTCGGCGCAGACCCGCGCTTGGCGCGAGGATCGGCACGGCTGGACCGGCCACCGCATCAGCCTGTGGAAGCGCGCACCCCTGCAGCACGTGTTTGGCGGCAGTCGCCCGATGCGCTTTGCCAAGGGTGACGCGGTGGCGGCGGACGGTCGCCGCCACATGGTCTGGGCGTCGAAGGCCCAGCCAGAGACGACGATGGTGCGGATCGAGGACGGCTTCCTGCGGTCGCGCGGTCTTGGGGCGGACCTGATCCCGCCCCTGTCGCTGGTGCTGGACGATCTGGGCATCTACTACGACCCGACACGCCCGTCGCGGCTGGAACATCTGATTGCCGCCGCCTGTACCCTGCCCGAAAGTTGCCGCGCCCGTGCCGACCGGCTGACGCAACGGCTGATCAGGGCGGGCCTGTCGAAATACAACATCGGCACCACGGACCCGCTGCGCGGGCTGCCCGCGGGGCGGCGCATTCTTGTTCCCGGACAGGTGGCGGACGATGCCTCGATCCGGCTGGGCACGGCGGAGGTCGCGACGAACGGCGACCTGCTGCGCGCCGCCCGCGATGCCAGCCCGGCAGCGGTGATCCTTTACAAGCCGCACCCGGATGTGGAGGCGGGGCTGCGCGACGGGGCGGTGCCAGACGCTTGCGACCATGCCGACGCGGTGCTGACGGGGATGGATGCGATCACGGCGATCGGGCTGGTGGACGAGGTCTGGACCATGACCAGCACGCTGGGTTTCGAGGCCCTGCTGCGGGGCAAGCGCGTCACCTGCCTTGGCATGCCGTTCTATGCCGGCTGGGGGCTGACCGACGACCGCGCCATGCCCTTGCCGCGCCGTGCCGCGACCCCCGACCTCCGCATTGGTCCATGCGGTGCTGATCGACTATCCGCGCTATTTCGATCCCGTGACCCGCCTACCCTGCCCCATCGAGGTGGTCGTGGACCGGCTGATCGCGGGCGATCTGCCCGCGCCGGGACATGCAAACCGCATGCTGGCCAAGATGCAGGGCGCACTGGCATCGCAGGCCTGGCTATGGCGCCGCTAGACGGCACGGCCCGCCGATTGCGTAACCGCAATCCGGACCTTGATCCTTTGGCACCGGGACACGACAAAATTGACGCCAGCCGGATTTCAGAGCAAGGTCTGACCGAACAGCGACCATCCTTACGCAGGACGAGGCGGCGATGACAATCGAGAGTTGCCCGATTTGCGTGACGCCTCTGACCCAATGCGCGAGGCAAAGGGTGTCGCGGTGCGCCTTGATCCACCCCCGCCCCGCCATGATGGAACCGACGCAGCCCGCGACAGGTCCGCACCGACCGCGCGCCGCCCCACACAAACCGTTCCGCTGACGAGGCCGACAGTGGAAAATCATCACCTGTTCTTCGAGAACCACCCCGAACCGATGTGGATCTTCGACCGCGAGACCCTGGCGGTCATCGAGGTCAACGCGGCTGCTGTCGCGAAATACGGCTATGGCCGCGGTGCGTTCCTGACCATGACCCTCTCGGATATCTGGCTGCCGGAGGATATGGAGACGCTGATGGCCGACGTCGGCCGCGACACCAGCGGCATGCAGGACGTCGGCACCTTCATCCACCGCGTGAAATCCGGTGCCTTGATCGAAGTCGATTTCCTGACCCATCAGGTGAACTACAACGGCCGCGTCGCCGATCTGGCCATTGCGCGCGATGTCACCGCGCAAAAGGCGACAGAGCGCACCCTGAAGCTGATGGAAGAACGATTCCGGCTGGTGTCGAATGCCTCCAGACATGTCGTTTACGATGTGGACCTGAAGGCCGACCGCACCTGGTTCAACGAAAACATGCAACGCCAGTTCGGTCACGATATCAGCGACGTCGTTATCGATCAGGACTGGTGGATCAGGCATATTCACCCCGAGGATCGCGATGGCATCGCAGCGTCGATGGCCGCCGCCGTGGCCGGGGACAGCAAGACCGTGCGATCCGAGTATCGTTTCCTGATGGCAAATGGCCAGTATGCCGAAATCCGCAGCACCGGCACGGTCCTGTGCGACAGCGCCGACGTTCCGGTGCGGATCGTCGGCAGCATCGAGGACATCACCAAGGAAAAGGAGCGCGCAGCGCGCAAGCAACAGTCCCTGAAGCTGGAAGCGATGGGTCAACTGACCGGCGGCGTCGCGCATGATTTCAACAACCTGCTGGCGGTGATCCTGTGCAACCTCGAACTGTTGCAGGAGGACCCGGCGCGGTCGGACGAATACATCGACGAGGCGATCGCCGCGACCCTGCGCGGCCGCGACCTGACCCGCAGCCTGCTGAGCTTTGCCCGCAAGGCCCCGTTGTCTCCTGTTGCGCTGAACCTCAACGACCTGGCACGGGGGATGGACGGGCTGATCCGGCGCACCTTGCCTGCGAACATCGCGATCGAGACTTCGCTTGGCGGCGGGCTATGGGACGTGCAGGCGGACCGCAGCTCGACCGAAAACTCGATCCTGAACCTTGTGATCAACGCGCGGGATGCGATGCCGCAGGGCGGCAGGATCACGATCGAGACAGCGAACATCCACCTGTCCGAAGAATACATCGAGGAACGCGACCAACCCATCGAGCCCGGCCGCTATGTCATGATCGCGATCACCGATACCGGCGAAGGCATTCCATCTGAAAACCTGAAGAAGGTGTTCGAGCCGTTCTTCACCACCAAGCCGGTCGGCAAAGGCACGGGGCTTGGCTTGTCGTCGGTCATCGGCTTTGCCCGCCAGTCGGGCGGCACGGTCCGCATCTATAGCGAAGTGGGCGTCGGCACATCGGTCAAGGTCTACTTTCGGGCGGTGTTCCGCGACACCACCTATCATCCACCGGTCGTGGCAGCCTCGGGAGTTGCGGCGTTCCGGGGCAAGATCCTGCTGGTCGAGGACGAACCGGCCGTGCGCAAGGTGATGCGCACGCGACTGCAACTTGAAGGCTTCACGGTCGTCGAGGCCGAGGATGCCGACATGGCGATCCGCGCGTTCAAGGCAGAAGCGCCATTCGATCTGATCCTGACGGGCATTGTGATGCCGGGCGGCATGCAGGGCACTGGTCTGGTCAAGGCGCTGCGGGTGATCGATCCTGCGCTGAAGGCGATCTTCATGTCGGGCTACCCGAATGAGGCTGCGATCCACGGCAACGGTCTGCGGGTCGAAGACGTGAAGCTGATGAAGCCGGTGACCAAGGATGATCTGCTGCGCGCGCTGAACCGCATGCTGGGTGGGCGCGATGATACGACACCGGCTTAGATTTTGGGCGGGGCGTTGATACCGGCCTGTCAGGCCGTTGCGGACCCGGTTTCGGGCGGCGTGGCGCGTATCAAAGCGGCGACCAGTGCTGCATCACGTCCTCACCGATCTGCGCGACCCGGTCGAGGCGAAACCGCGGGGCCTGACCCAGCGTGTCGACACCAAGCCCTGCCAGCGACGGCAGCCCGTCGGACCCGATGGCAAGACCCGCCTGAAAGACCACAAGCGTGTCGACCAGCTTTGCCTGCAACAGGGCAGCGGCCAGATGCCCGCCACCTTCGCACAGAACACGGGTGATGCCCCGCGCGCCCAGCTGTTGCAACGCCGAGGTCAGGTCGACGCGCGGCCCCGACAATGTGCACTCCAGCGTCTCGACCCCGGCCCTGTGCCAGTTGCGAGTTTCGACGTCGGGCCCGTGGCACAGCCAGACCGGCTGTTCGTGCGCCGTCTGCGCCAGTCGCCCGTTGATGGGCAGGTTCAGATCGCGCGACACCACGACGCGCACCGGCTGGCGCACGTCCCCAAGGTCGCGCACGTCCAGCATCGGATCGTCGGCCCGCGCCGTGCCAGCGCCGATCAGCACCGCGTCGTGACGGGCCCGCAATCCATGCACGGCCCGGCGCGACACCTCGCCGGTGATCCAGCGGCTTTCGCCGGTGGTGGTCGCAATCCGGCCATCCAGACTGCTTGCGATCTTCAGCGTGACGAATGGTCGCCCGCGCGTGACGCGCATCAGGAAACCCGCGTGGTCCTGCTCGGCCGCGCGCCGCATCAGGCCGATGTCGACGGCGATCCCGGCGGCCTGCAAGCGGGCGATGCCCTGGCCCGCCACGCGCGGGTCGGGATCACCGGTGGCCACGACGACGCGGGCCACGCCTGCGGCGATCAGCGCATCGGCGCAGGGCGGTGTGCGACCGGTGTGGGCGCAGGGTTCAAGGCTGACGTAGGCAGTGGCACCGCGCGCCGCGGCACCCGCCTGTTCCAGCGCCACGGTTTCCGCATGAGGACGCCCGCCGCGCTGGGTGGCCCCGCGCCCGACGATCACGTCGCCTTGGACGATGACGCAGCCGACAGCGGGATTGGGCCAGACCTGCCCCATGCCGCGCCGCCCCAGGGCCAGCGCAAGCGTCATGAAACGGGCATCCGCCGGTGCGGTCATGCCTCTGGTTTGGTGTTCGGGCGCAAATCGTTCATGAATTTCTCGAAATCGTCGGCTGCCTGGAAGTTCTTGTAGACCGAGGCAAAGCGCACGTAGGCCACCGTGTCAATCCGCGCGAGGCTTTCCATCACGATCTCTCCGATGGTGCCCGACGGGATGTCGGTCTCACCCATGCTTTCAAGACGCCGCACGATCCCCGAGATCATCTGGTCCATGCGCTCCGGCTCGACCGGCCGCTTCTGGAGGGCGATGCGGATCGAGCGTTCCAGCTTGTCGCGGTCGAATTCCTCGCGCCGGCCGCTGGACTTGATGACGACCAGATCGCGCAACTGCACCCGTTCGTAGGTGGTGAAGCGGCCGCCGCAGGCAGGGCAGAATCGTCTGCGCCGGATGGCGACATGGTCCTCTGCCGGACGGGAATCCTTAACCTGAGTATCGACATTTCCGCAAAAGGGGCAACGCATGGCCTGTTCCTCGTATTCTGTCCGCCTCTTGGGGTTTGCCCCAAGTTATCCACAGCGACTATAGGCCCCGCCCCAGCCTTTGGGTAGACCCCGGAAATATGCGCAGCATCTGGACCGTGCGAGTGAGTCTTTTCTGCACGTCACGTCAGGTGTGCTGCGACCGTGCGCCGATGCGGGGCATCCCGATGCTCGAACAGATAGATTCCCTGCCACGTCCCCAGCGCCATCCGGCCCGCAGATACGGGAATGGAGAGCGACACGGCAGCAAGGCCGCCTTGATATGCGCCGGCATGTCGTCGGGGCCTTCGTAGGTATGTGTCAGGTAGGCCATCGCCGGATCGGTCGCGGGCGGCACGAGGCGGGCAAAGAAGTTGCGCAGATCGTCACGCACCTGCCGGTCGGCGTTTTCCTGAATCAGCAGGCTGGCAGAGGTGTGTTGTACGAACAGCGTCAGAAGGCCGGTCCCCGTGACCCAGGCGGCGACGTCTGCCGTGAAATCGTAAAGCCCCTGCCCCTGCGTCGAAACAGTGAAAGTGGTCTGCATCGGTGAACCTCTGGCCTTGGCGGCGCGTTGGGGACGTTGAATGACAGCATAAGGGGACCAGCATGGCCGACAAGACACTCTTCATCACGGGCGCATCCAGCGGCATCGGCGAGGCGACGGCCCGCAAGGCGGTCGCGTCGGGCTGGAACGTCGGCCTGTTCGCCCGGTCGCAGGACAAGCTCGACGCGATCGTGGGCGATCTGGGTGACAAGGCACTGGCGTTGCCGGGCGATGCGACATCGTTCGACGATCAGGTGCGGGCGCTGAAGACGCTGGCCGATACCTTTGGCAGCGTGAACGCCGCTTTTGCCAACGCCGGGCGCGGCACATCTCAGGGCGGTGCCGAAGGCGGCGACGTGGACGACTGGCAGGGCATGATCGACCTGAACGTCATGGGGCTGCTGAAGACGGCGAAGGCGGCCCTGCCCCATCTGAAGCCCAATCAGGGCCATATGGTCCTGACGGGGTCTGCCGCCGGACGGCGTCACATCGCCGGATCGGTCTACGGGGCCACGAAATGGTTCGTGCACGGCTTTGCGGGCAATCTGGCCGAAGAGATGAAGGAATGGGGCGGGCGCTGCACCGTCATCGCACCGGGCATGGTGAACACGGCCTTCTTCGACGAACCCAAACCCGACAAGCTGCAACCCGACGACGTGGCCGAGGCGGTGATGCTGGCTCTGAACGCCGCCCCGACCAGCGATGTCCGCGAAGTCTTTCTGATGCCGCGCGGCTGACCGCTGGCCCGGGTGTCGCTGACGATCTGATCGGCCAGGGCAGGGGAATACCGCAGCGGAGAGGCGATGACGCCCGATCAGCAGTTCGTGAGGTCAGCATTGCAGGCTTGGCTGGTGAGGGCGTTGGGTTAGGATTTTCCGGCTTGGATATGGTCCCAGCGCCCTGACAGGAAGGACTGCCGCCATGACACGACTGACCGCCAAGGATTTCGACCCCAAGCTGCTGGAGCTTTACGACTTTTACGCCCACGGGATGATCACGAAACGCGAGTTCCTCGACGGGGCCGCGAAATTCGCCGTGGGAGGCATGACCGCCGCCGGCATCCTTGGCCTGATGGCACCGAATTACGCCCTGGCCGAACAGGTGTCGTTCAACGACGAGACGATCACGCCGGAATACATCACCTACCCGTCCCCGAACGGCCATGGCGAGGTGCGCGGCTACCTCGTGCGGCCGGCGGGCGCAGAAGGACCGATCCCCGCCGTTGTCGTCGTGCATGAGAACCGCGGATTGAACCCCTATATCGAGGACGTCGCGCGGCGGTTGGCCAAGGCCGGCTTCATGGCGCTGGCCCCGGACGGGCTGACCTCGGTCGGCGGCTATCCCGGCAACGACGCCGAAGGGCGCGATCTGCAAAGCAGCGTCGATCCCGAAAAGCTGATGAATGATTTCTTTGCCGCCGTCGAATTCATGATGGCGCACGAGGGGTCCACCGGCAACGTCGGGATCACCGGCTTTTGCTATGGCGGCGGGGTCGCCAATGCGGCGGCCGTCGCCTATCCGGAGTTGAAGGCCGCGGTCCCCTACTACGGGCGTCAGCCCGACGCGGCGGACGTGCCGCAGATCGAGGCGGCGCTGTTGATCCATTATGCGGGCCTTGACGAGCGTGTGAACGAAGGCTGGCCCGCCTATGAGGCGGCGCTGATCGAGGCGGGCACGAATTACGAGGCCTTCATCTACCCGGACGTGAACCACGGTTTCCATAACGACAGCACCCCGCGCTATGACGCGGAGGCGGCGGAACTGTCATGGGAGCGGACGCTGGCGCATTTCAACGAACACCTCGCGTGACATGAAGAAAGGCCCACAACCTGCGGGCCTTTCTTCATTTTCAGTCAGCTTCGGTCTGCGGGTTCAGTCCAGAACCCGCATCCCCTGTTCATCGATCATCTGTTTCGCCTTGGCGACAGAGGCCGTTGCCGCCGCCTCTTGCGAGGCCAGCGTATCGGCGCGGATCATGTGGTGCGCGCGCGTCACGCCATCGACCTCGCCGGTGATCCGCGCAGCAATGCGCCAGACCTGCCCGTCCTTGATGGGTTCGGGCACGATGCGCAGGTCCTTGTAGACTTCGGCATTCACCTGATCTGACGGTGCGGCATCCGCCTCGCCGTCCTTGCCACCGAAGATTTTCGACAACCAGGACACAGGCTTACTGGTCCAGGAACGACCGCAACTTGCGGCTGCGCGATGGATGCTTCAGCTTGCGAAGCGCCTTCGCCTCGATCTGGCGGATGCGTTCGCGGGTGACGCTGAACTGCTGGCCGACTTCCTCCAGCGTGTGGTCGGTGTTCATGCCGATACCGAAACGCATGCGTAGCACGCGTTCCTCGCGCGGGGTGAGTGACGCCAGCACGCGGGTCGTGGTTTCCTTCAGGTTTTCCTGAATGGCGGAATCCAGCGGCAGGATCGCGTTCTTGTCCTCGATGAAGTCGCCAAGCTGGCTGTCTTCCTCGTCGCCGATCGGCGTTTCGAGCGAAATCGGTTCCTTGGCGATCTTCATCACCTTGCGGACCTTTTCCAGCGGCATCTGGAGCTTCTCGGCCAGCTCCTCGGGCGTGGGCTCGCGGCCGATCTCGTGCAGCATCTGGCGGCCCGTACGGACCAGCTTGTTGATCGTCTCGATCATGTGGACCGGGATGCGGATGGTGCGGGCCTGATCGGCGATGGACCGGGTGATCGCCTGCCTGATCCACCACGTCGCGTAGGTGCTGAACTTGTAGCCGCGGCGATACTCGAACTTGTCGACGGCCTTCATCAAGCCGATGTTGCCTTCCTGAATGAGATCAAGGAATTGCAGGCCGCGGTTCGTGTACTTCTTGGCGATGGAAATCACGAGGCGCAGGTTCGCCTCGACCATTTCCTTCTTGGCCTGACGGGCCTCTTTTTCGCCCTTCTGGACCTGGGACACGATGCGGCGGAATTCGGTGATGTCGACGCCGACATACTGGCCGACCTGCGCCATGTCGCCGCGCAGTTCCTCGATCTTGTCGGTCGACCGCTCGACCAGTGCCTGCCAGCCGCGCCCGGCCTTTTCGGCAATCTCTTCCAGCCAGTTCGGGTCAAGCTCGCGGCCCCGGTAGGCGTCGATGAACTCGCGGCGGTTGATGCGGGCCTGATCCGCCAGCTTCACCATCGCAGAGTCGATCTGCATGATGCGGCGGTTGATGCCGTAAAGCTGGTCGATCAGCGCTTCGATCCGGTTGTTGTGCAGGTGGAGCGAGTTGACCATCTCGACGATCTCGGACCGCAGGACCTGGTAGGTTTCCTCTTCCTTGGACGAAAAGCTGCTGTCTTCGTTCAGGGTGGCGGACATGCGGGCGTCCTGCATTTCCGACAGCTTGCCGAAGTCGCGGGCGATGATTTCCAGCGTTTCCAGCACGCGGGGTTTCAACGCGGCCTCCATCGCGGCAAGGCTCATGTTGGCCTGTTCGTCGTCGTCCTCGTCGTCGTCCTTGGCAATGGGGTTGCCGTCGGCGTCAAGCTCCTCGTTGCCGCCATCCTCGTCGCGGGTTTCGGCCCCGCCGGCGACGACGGGCTCTTCACTGTCGTCCTCGCCCAGCTGGTTGCCGAAGGTCGTCTCGAGGTCGATGACGTCGCGCAGCAGGATGTCTTCGGACAGAAGTTCGTCGCGCCAGATCGTGATCGCCTGGAACGTCAGCGGGCTTTCGCACAGCCCGAGGATCATGGTGTTGCGCCCGGCCTCGATCCGCTTGGCGATGGCGATCTCGCCCTCGCGGGACAGCAGTTCGACGCTGCCCATCTCGCGCAGATACATGCGAACAGGGTCGTCGGTGCGATCCAGCTTCTCGGCCTCGGCACCGCCAAGCACCACGTCGCGGCCACCCTGAAGGGTGGCGACCTCGGTGTTGCCACCGGGCTCCTCGCTTTCCTCGGATTCCTCTTCCTCGGTCACTTGGATGCCCATTTCGGACAGCATCGACATCACGTCCTCGATCTGGTCGGAGGACACCTGGTCGGGCGGCAGCACGGCGTTCAGCTGGTCGTAGGTGATGTAACCCCGCTCGCGGGCATCGGCGATCATCTTCTTGACCGCGGCCTGGCTCATGTCGAGGCTGATGTCGCTGTCGCTATCGTCCTTGCGGTCGTCGTTGTCTTTGGCGGCCATGTGATCTCGGCTCCTCGTATCGGGCGGGCGACAGGCGTCGGCAGCGGCGGCGGTTTTCAGCAACGGTGCGAATCAGTAAAGCGTGTGATTCGGTTGGATCGAATCAACGCTCTGTGCGTCCGATTCGCAACCGTCCGGGCCAAGTTTTCTTGCCCTTGTTGCACCCGTTCCGTGATTCGCCCGTTCGGGACCCTATCGGTTCCCGCTCTACTTAGGGTCACGATCGGGTTTTGCAATCGTCAGCCCCTTCAGGATCGCGTCAAAGGTCGCGCGTTCGGACTTGTCCATGCCGAACCCGTTCTCGGCAATGACGATCTCGGCGTTGGTCTCGCCGCCGATCCGGCTGGATTTGTCGAGCGCACGCACGGCCTCGCCGAGCCGCCAGGTCAGACCCTCGTCCGCGGCGTCCACGTCTTCCACCGCCTCCGAAATTTCGCGCGGCAGCGCGCGGGCGGCGGTCAGCTTGGCAAAGCTTTCGGCCAGGCAGCGTCTGGCGAAATCCAGATCGCCCGGTTTGCGCAGGCCCGAGGTCAGTTGCACGTCCCGCAATCCGGTGATGCGGGCGACCGCCTCCTCGCCCAGGGTCGCGTGCAGGTGGGCCGTGATGTCGTCATCGGGGGCGCGCAGGATCGCGTCGCGCAGGCGCGCGTGGTCGGGGTCGGTGCAGTCCATCAATTCCAGTGAGGCCAGGAAGGTCGGCAAGACGGCGGGCGTGGCGATCAGCGTGGCGAGGATCACCGCTTCGCGCATCAGGGATTCGTCCGCGGCCCCGGCCCCCAGGGCGGACCGCTTGTTGGACGCAACGGGCGACAGGTCGCGTTCCCAAGGCTGCTGTTTCGGGTTCCACCGGGCGGCCTTGCGCGGGGTGAACGCCTTGCCCTGCGGCTTGCGGGTGCGGAAAAGCTCCCACCGCAGCTCCTTGATCGCCTCGCCGTAATGGCTGCGGATCGAGGGGTCGGCAATCAGTCTGATCTTGTCGCGCAGCGCCTTGTCGAGCGCGGCCCTGCGTTCGGGACTGTCGAAGGTCTTCCCCTCCGTCTCGCGTTGCCAGAGCAGGTTGACCATCGGGACGGCGGCGTCGAGGAGGGCCTGCATGGCGTCCCTGCCCTGCTGTTTCAGCACATCGTCGGGGTCGAGCCCGGCGGGCATGACGGCGAAGCGCAGGGACTGCCCGGCAGCCAGCAGCGGCAAGGCCAGATCGACCACCCGCAGGGCGGCACCGATGCCGGCCCGGTCGCCGTCCATCGCGATGATCGGCTCGGGTGCGATGCGCCAGAGCATGTAGAGGTGGTGTTCCGTGACGGCCGTGCCAAGGGGCGCGACGGCAGCCTCGAACCCCGCCTCGGACAGCGCGATGACGTCCATGTAGCCTTCGGCAACGATCAGCGGCCGGCCCTTGCCGGCGGCTGATCGTGCCTTCTGCACGTTGTAAAGCGTGCGGGACTTGTCGAAGAGCGGGGTTTCCGGCGAGTTGTAGTATTTGGCCTTGGCCTGCGGGTCCATCGCGCGACCGCCGAAGGCGATGGCGCGGCCACGCGCGTCGCGGATCGGAAACATGATGCGGCCGCGAAAGCGGTCGTAGGGTGCGCCGCCGTGATCGCTGATCGCCGCGAGACCTGCCTCGATCACCTGCTTGACCGGCACGCTCTTGGCGGTCAGCGCCGCCAGCGCCCCGCCGTTGTCGGGGGCGAAGCCGATGTCCCAACGGGCCTGCGCGTCCTTGGACAGGCCCCGCCGTTCGAGGTAGTCGCGCGCGGCCCCCGCGGCCGAGGTATTCAGGTTCAGGCGAAAATGCTGGACCGCCTGTTCCATCACGTCGACCAGTTCGGCGCGCACATCGGCCTTTTCCTGCGCGCGCGGGTCGCGTTCGGGCATCGGCATTCCGGCCTCGCCGGCCAGGATCTGGATCGCCTCCATGAAGCCCACATTCTCGGTCTCGCGCACGAAGGAGATCGCGTCGCCCTTTGCGTGGCACCCGAAGCAGTAGTAGAATCCCTTGCGGTCATCGACGTGAAAGCTGGCGGACTTTTCCTGATGGAACGGGCACGGTGCCCACATGTCGCCCTTGCCCTGATTGGACTTCTTGGTGTCCCACATGACCTTGCGGCCCACGACCTGTGACAGCGACAGGCGGGTGCGCAATTCGTCGATGAAACCGGGGGGCAGGGACATGGGGCGATTATCGGTCAGGGCGGTTGCAGAGTCGAGAGGGCGGAGGGGGCGCTGCCCTCACGGCTGCGCCGCCCCCCGGGATATTTTCAACCAGAAGAAGGGTGGACTGTGGCGCGTTCGAGCGCGGGATAGCGCAGGCCCAGCGTGATGCCGCGCACGACGAAGGATAGCAGCAGGCCCAGCCAGAGGCCGTGGTTGCCGAAGGCCGCCATCAGCGGAATGACGCAGGCGAAGTAGAGGATCGTCGAGATCACCATCATGTTGCGCATGTCCGTCGTGCGGGTCGCGCCGATGAAGATGCCGTCAAGCATCCAGGCCGCACAGCCCAGAAGCGGGGCGGCAACCATGTAGGGCAGGTAGTGACGCGCGGCGGTCTGCACCTCGGGCGCCGTCGTCATGATGTCGATCACCGGCCCGCCAAGGGTCGCGAAGGCCACGGCCATCACGGCGCAGATCGCCAATCCCCAGCCGGAGGTCAGCAGCGATGCGCGGCGCAGAGAGGACAAGTCGCGGCGGCCCAGCGCCTGACCCACCAGCGCTTCAGCCGCGATGGCAAACCCGTCGAGGGCATAGGCGGTGACGTTGAGGAATTGCAGCAGGATCTGGTTGGCGGCCAGCTGGACGTCGCCGAAATCCGCGCCCCAGAAGAGGAAGCTGACGAAGATCGCCTGAAGCAGCACCGAGCGGATCAGGATGTCGCCGTTCACGACCCCCATGCGGATCAGCCGGACGCGGTCGAACACCCGTGGCCAATCCCGCCACGCCGGGACGCGGAACGCTGCACGGCAGAGCCAGAGGCCCAGCGCAAGGCCCGACCATTCCGCGATGAAGGTGGCCCAGGCCACGCCCGGCACCCCCCAGTCGAAGACCAGCACGAACAAAAGGTCGAGCCCGATGTTCGCGCCGTTCATCAGCACCTGGATCGCAAGCACGGCACCCGTGCGTTCCTGCGCGATCAGCCAGCCGGTGATGCCGTAAAGTGCAATGGCGGCAGGGGCCGACCAGACGCGGATGCCCATGTACTGCCGCGCAAGAGACTCGA
This sequence comes from Loktanella sp. DJP18, assembly GCF_049310965.1. NCBI lineage: Bacteria > Pseudomonadati > Pseudomonadota > Alphaproteobacteria > Rhodobacterales > Roseobacteraceae > Loktanella > Loktanella sp. DJP18. The sequence continues at coordinate 74,635 of NZ_JBMERN010000003.1, forward strand.
CCTCTGCGCTGGCGGGTGACACGCGGAAGGCACCGGCGAAGAGCAGCGTTTGCGCGGCGATGATGACGGCCCCGGCGGCCACGCCGATGATCAGGGCGCGGGACAGCAAGGCCGCGACCTCGGCCCGGTCGTCCGCGCCGATCGCCTGCGCGGTCAGGCCAGAGGTGCCCATCCGCAAAAAGCCGAAGACCCAGTAGATCGCGGTCAGGACGATGGCACCGATGCCGACCGCCCCGATCGGGGCCGCCTGCCCCAACTGCCCCACGACGCCCGTATCCACGACGCCGAGGATCGGCACCGTGGCATTCGAAATCACGACCGGCAGGGCAATGTGCAACACCCGGCGGTGGGTGAGGATCATGTCAGTCCTCGCCGCGCACGGGCATCAGGAAATGCCCCGTCGCCTGCGCAAAGAGGCGGGCGCGATTGTCCTGCCACGCCTCGACATGGACGCTCGCATAGCGCCGCCCGCTGCGGTTCACCCGCGCGCGGGCATAGGCATCGCGCGGCAGGCCAGAGCGGAGGTAATCGACATTGAAGTCGATGGTCTTGGGAAAGCGGCGGGGGGCGGTTTCGACACCGGCCTCCATGTCTTCCCAGATCATCGCCCAGGTCAGTTCAATGATCGCCGTGACCTCAAGGAACGCCGCCGTGACGCCACCGTGCAGGGCGGGCAGCGTCGGGTTGCCGATCAGCTTGTCGGCGAAGGGCAGCACGGCGGTCAGCTCGTCGCCATGACGCTCGAACTGGATGCCGAGGAAGCGGATGTAGGGCACGCCCTGCACGAGGCTTTCCAGTGTCGCGTCGCGCCGCTGCTTGACGACCTGCACGGGTTCGGGTCGGGGACGCTTGGGCGGCAGGCTCATGGTTTTGGCCGCTCCACCGTGAAGGCACCCGTCGCGCAGGCGACCGGGCGGCCTTCGTCGTCGTCCAGCGCCACGGCCCGCACGAAGGCGACAGAGCGGGTAACGTGGTAGCAGGTCGCGCGGGCGGTAATCGCCTGACCGGGGGTCGCGGGGCGCATGTAGTCGATGCGCAGATCGATGGTGGCCGTGCCCATGCCCGCCTGCGGATGCACCATGACGGCGGCCCCGCAGCAGGTGTCCATCAGCGCGGACACAGCACCGCCGTGAATCACGCCGGTATCGGGATCGCCGACAAGGCGTTCATCGTAGGGCATGACGATCACGGCTTCGCCGTCGCCGACCTCGGTCATCTGCATCGACAGTTCTGCAGCGTGGGGGATCATCGCAATGAACTGGCTGGCGACACGCGCGCGGCGGTCGATCGGGGTCATCGGTGCATCGGTCATGAATCTGAGGCCTGTCACAAGTCCGCGACAACTTCGCACTTGCAGCGGGACGCGCAACCCCTATGTTGTGTTTTGAGAATAATTCTCAACTGGATCACCGTGACCGCTACCGTCCTTACACCGCCCGCGCCACGATACGGCATCTTTCGGCCGCGCCGTCTGGTCGTGGCCCTTGTGCTGCTGGCACTGGCCTTGGCACCGGGTGACCTGGGAGAGGTCACGCGCGGGCTGATCGTCGACGCCTTCGTGCAGGTGTCGGGCTTTGTCGCGGCGACGCTGATCCTGTTCTACGGGGCAGAAAAGCTGTTCCGCTTCGATATCGGCACATCGTTGCGGAACGCGAAAGGATGGCAGGTGCCGCTGGCCGCGCTGCTGGGTGCGACGCCGGGCTGCGGTGGTGCCGTGGTGGTCGTGGCGGCCTACAGTTCCGGCAATGTGACCTTCGGGGCCGTCGTGGCGACGCTGACGGCGACGATGGGCGAAGCGGCGTTCCTGCTGATCGCGACCCGTCCCGATGCGGCGCTGGTCGTGCTGCCGCTGTCCTTTGCCGTCGGCATCTTGTCGGGCTGGATCGTGGACCGGCTGCCGGGCAGCGACCGCCCGCCCCGCAACACGGGGTCCTGCGAATTCGCTCCGCTGATCGGCCGGACGCGCGCCAAGGACCTGACCTACGCCGCCTTTGCCTTGCCCGGCCTGATCGTGGGGATAACGCAACTGACCGGGGCGGACGTCGCCGCGGTCTTTGGCCCGCTGCTGCCCATCGTGGGCCTTGGCGGCACCGCGGTCGGGCTGTTCATCTGGGCGACGTCCCGACTTCAGGCGATGACGAATGTCGCCGACAGCCCCGTGACCCGCATGGCCGAGGAGACCTCCTTCATCTCGGTCTGGGTGATCGGTGCCTACCTGGCCTACGACTACATCGTGATGTTCGGCGGCTTCGATCTGGCCGCGTTGTTCAATGCCATCGGCCCGCTTCTGCCGCTGATGGGCGTCCTGATCGGGCTGGTGCCCGGTTGCGGGCCGCAGGTGCTGGTGACGACGCTGTATGTCGGCGGGCTGATCCCTTTCGCGGCGCTGATGGGCAACGCGATCTCGAACGACGGCGACGCCCTGTTCCCGGCCATCGCGCTCGATCCCGGTGCGGCTGTCCGGGCCACGGTCTATTCCACGGTACCGGCGGTGATCCTGGCCTACGGCTTTCACTGGCTCGCCCCCGGGTTCCTGAACTGACCGTTTGCCCCCGGCCCTGCGCAGCGCTACCCTTTGCGGCAAGGAGGACGCCAGATGCCCGACAGCCGCCTGTCATTCAAGGAGATGTGCGCGCGCTACGACGTGACGCCGCGCACTCTTCGCTACTATGAATACATCGAGCTGCTGTCGCCCGACCGTGAAGGCCGCGCCCGGTTCTACGGCGCACGCGAACAGGCGCGCATGACTCTGATCATGCGCGGCCGCCGCTTCGGGTTTGCGTTGGAAGACATTCGGCAATGGCTGCTGATCTACGAAAAGGAAGGCACGACCGCCCAGATGCGGGCGTGGCTCGATCTGGCCGACCGGCAGATGCTGGAGTTGGTCGAACAACGCCGCCAACTGGACCAGACGATGGCTGAATTGCAGCGCCTGCGGGACGAGACAGCCGCCTCTCTGACCTGACCGGACCTTATAAAATTGCGCATGACGCCGGGGCAACTTGCGTGACCTTTCGTCACGCAATTTCTGACGCGACGTCATATTTACGTTAACGTCAACTTTCATTGTATGGTTTATCCAAAGCGACGATCTGACAGGTTCACCTGCCAGACGTGGAGACATGACATGACCACCGAAACCATGAACATTCGAGAAATGTGTGACGCCTTTGACGTCACCCCCCGCACCCTGCGCTTCTACGAGGCGAAGGAACTGCTGTTCCCGCTGCGTGAAGGCCAGCGCCGCCTCTTCACCCGGTCCGACCGGGCGCGGTTGAAGCTGATTTTGCGCGGCAAGCGCTTCGGCTTTTCGCTGGAGGAGATCCGCCAGCTTCTGGATCTATATGCGATGGGCGACGGTCAGTTGACGCAGTTGAGCCAGACCTATGCCTTGGCCGAAAAGCATCTGGCCGACATGGAAGCCCAGAAGGCCGAACTGGACGAGGCGATCGACGAGTTGAAAGCCCAGATGAAATGGGGCGCGGACAAGCTGAAAGAAATATCGGGTCAGTCCAGCAGCGCTGCCTGACCCGACCGACAAACACCGAGGGAGAGACCACATGCCGAGCTACGCCGCACCGCTGAAGGATTACCAGTTCGTCCTGCACGACCTGTTGAAGGTCAGCGAACAGGACATTCCGGGATATGCCGACCTTGACCGCGACTTTACCGGTGCGGTGCTGGAAGAGGCGGGCAAGATTTCCGCCGACGTGCTGTCTCCGCTGAACGTGGTCGGCGACACCGAAGGCTGCACCTTGGAAAACGGCATCGTGCGCACGCCGACCGGCTTCAAGGCGGCCTTCGATCAGGTCCGCGACGGCGGCTGGACAGCGATGGACGTGCCGGAGCAATACGGCGGTCAGGGTCTGCCCTACCTCATGCATACGGCCGCACAGGAACCGATGGTCAGCGCCAACATGGCGTTCAACATGTATCAGGGCCTGACCCACGGTGCGCTGTCCGCAATCCTGGCCCACGGCTCTGACGCGCAGAAGGACACGTACGCGCCCAAGCTCGCGTCCTGCGAATGGACCGGCACCATGAACCTGACGGAGCCGCATTGCGGCACCGATCTGGGCCTGATGCGCACGAAGGCCGTGCCGCAGGACGACGGGTCGTTCAAGGTGACAGGGCAAAAGATCTTCATCTCGGCCGGCGATCACGACATGGCCGACAACATCATCCACCTCGTCCTCGCCAAGATTCCGGGCGGACCGGATGGCATCAAGGGCGTCAGCCTTTTCATCGTGCCGAAGTTCATCGTGAAGGATGACGGCAGCCTTGGCGACCGCAACGGCGTCACCGTCGGCAAGATCGAAGAGAAGATGGGCATCCACGGCAACTCGACCTGCGTGATGAACTACGACGAGGCCACGGGCTACCTGATCGGCGAGGCCCACAAGGGCATGCGTGCGATGTTCGTCATGATGAACGAGGCGCGCCTGGGCGTCGGCCTGCAAGGCTACGCGCAGGCCGAGGTCGCGTTCCAGAACGCGCTGGCCTATGCCAAGGACCGGTTGCAGGGCCGCGATGTCACGGGTGCCAAGAACCCCGATGGTCCCGCCGACCCGCTGATCGTCCACCCCGACATCCGCCGCAACCTGATGGACCAGAAGTCGTTCACCGAAGGCGCGCGGGCCTTCACCTTCTGGGGGGCCATGCTGCTGGACCGGGGTCACAAGATGGGTGACGCCGACGCCGAAGGACTGGTGTCCCTGATGACCCCGGTCATCAAAGGCTTTCTGACCGACAAGGGGTTCGAGTATGCGACCGCCGCCCAGCAGGTTTACGGCGGACACGGTTATATCGAGGAATGGGGCATGTCCCAGTTCGCTCGCGATGCCCGGATCGCCATGATCTACGAAGGGGCCAACGGCATCCAGGCGCTCGATCTCGTGGGCCGCAAGCTGGCGGTCGACGGCGGCAAGCACCTGATGGGCTTCTTCGAGATGATCAAGACCTTCATCAAGGAAAACGAAGGCAATGCGGCCCTGAAGAAAGACTTCCTCGACCCGCTGAAGGCGGCCAGCAAGGACATGCAGGCAGCGGCGATGTACTTCATGGGATCGATGAAGAACCCCAACAATGCGCTGTCGGGGTCCTATGACTTCATGCACCTGATGGGCCATGTCTGCCTGGGCTACATGTGGGCGCGCATGGGCAAGGCCGCGATGGAGGCGCTGGAGGACGGCGCGTCCGACACCGCCTTCTACGAGACCAAGATCGCGACTGGCCGCTATTACATGGCACGGCAGCTGCCGGCCACGGCCTTGCACCTGAGCCGCATCAACACCGGCGCCGACACGGTGATGGCACTGGAGGCCGCGAACTTTTGAGGGTGGCGGCGGGGCCTGCCCCGCCCTACCCTGCCGGCCAGAGGAGAACAGGGATGCCCAAACGCCTGCGCCTGACCCGTCGCTTTCCGGTCGCGATGACCGAGGACGGTTACCGTCGCCTGAAAAAGTTCGCCCGCGACGCCGGGCTCGACGAAGGCGAAGCGCTGTCGTTCCTGTTCGAGAATTTCGATTCCGTGCTGGATCAGGACACCTTCGGTCACCGGCTGCGGCTGTTCAACGCGGAACTGGAGGCGCGCAAGCGGTGAGGGTTGTTGCAGGTGCAGGACGCCTCCGGCGGGGGAGTTTAACTGGCCAGATGAACGCGGGATCGAGTTTCACCCCGTTCCGGCTTACGGCTTGGCTGTCCGGCTCGCCGGAACGGGGTTTCACCTGGCACATGGCTCAGCTCTCCAGCCTGCCACGCCCTTCCAAGAAACCGCAGTAAGGTTAATTGCTGGTGAATGATTGCGGAACGATCCGCTTTCATCTGGCCAGATAAACTCAAAAAACGGCACCCCGACCCAGGTGCCGCATCACAAGGGGAGGCACGACATGACCATCAAGCTTCATTGCTTCGGCGAAAGCGGCAATGCCTACAAGGCCGCGTTGACCATGACATTGGCGGGGGTCGAGTGGGAGCCGGTCTTCGTCGACTTCTTCAACGGGGCCACCCGGACTCCGGCATTCCGCGCGCTCAACGTCATGGGCGAGGTGCCCGTCATGGTCGACGGCGATCTGGTGATCACCCAGTCGGCGGTCATTCAGGACTACATCACGTCCAAGACGTCCAAATTGGGTGGCAAGAGCGCGGACCAGCGGCGCGAGGTGCTGCGCTGGATGTTCTTCGACAATCACAAGGTCAGCGGCATGGCTGGACCCTTGCGGTTCAACACGAACTTCCTGCCCGAGGACAAGCGCAACGCCGCGGTCAACGACTTCATGCTGATGCGCCTGAAATCCGCGCTGAAGGTGATGGAGACGCATTTGGACGGTCGCAACTGGCTGGCGACGGACGAGTTGACCATCGCCGACATCGCCTGCTGTGGCTATCTTTTCTACACCGAACCCTTCGGGTTCGACCGCGCCGAATTCCCCAACGTCGACGCCTGGCTGGACCGCATCGCGGCCACGCCCGGCTGGAAACACCCCTACGATCTGATGCAGCGCGGCCTGCCGGCTGCCTGAAGAAAGGACCAAGACCATGACAGACGCCTATATCTTTGACGCCGTGCGCACCCCGCGCGGCAAGGGCCGCGCCGATGGTGCCCTGCACGAAGTCACCTCAGCGCGCCTCTCTGCCGGCGTGCTGAATGCGCTAAAGGAACGCAACAACCTGGAAGGTCACGCCGTGGAGGACGTGATCTGGGGCAACGTCACTCAGGTCGGTGAACAGGGCGGCTGCCTGGCGCGGACGGCCGTGCTGGCCTCGGACCTCGATCAGTCGATCCCGGGCCTTGCGATCAATCGTTTCTGCGCGTCAGGCATGGAGGCGGTGAACCTTGCCGCCAACCAGATCCGCGGCGGGGCCGGTCAGGCCTATATCGCGGGTGGCGTGGAAATGATGGGCCGTGTCCCGATGGGCAGCGACGGTGCGGCGATCGCCGTCGATCCCAGCGTTGCAATGGACACCTATTTCGTGCCGCAGGGCATTTCCGCCGACATCATCGCGACGGAATACGGGTTCAGCCGCGACGACGCCGACGCGCTGGCGGTGGAAAGCCAGCGCCGCGCCAAGGCCGCCTGGGACGACAATCGCTTTGCCCGGTCGATGATCACCGTCCGCGACATGAACGGCCTGCCGATCCTCGATCACGACGAATACATGCGTCCCGGCACCGACATGCAATCGCTGGGCGCGCTGAAGGCATCCTTCAAGGACATGGGCGAGGTGATGCCGGGTTTCGACAAGGTCGCGCTGATGAAGTATCCGCATCTGGAGCGGATCAACCACATCCACCACGCGGGCAATTCGTCCGGCATCGTCGACGGGTCAGCCGGCATCCTGCTGGGGTCGAAGGCGTGGGGCGAGGCGATGGGCCTGACGCCGCGCGCCGTCATCCGCGCCACCGCCAAGATCGGCACCGATCCCACGATCATGCTGACCGGCCCGGTGCCGGTGACCGAGAAGATCCTGGCCGACAGCGGCATGAGCATCGGCGACATCGACCTGTTCGAGGTGAACGAGGCCTTTGCCTCCGTCGTGCTGCGGTTCATGCAACGCTTCGACGTCGACCCGTCCGTGGTGAACGTGAACGGCGGGTCGATCGCGATGGGCCACCCGCTGGGGGCCACCGGTGCGATCATCATCGGTACCCTGCTGGACGAGTTGGAGCGGACCGGAAAATCGACCGGCCTTGCCACCCTGTGCATCGCATCCGGCATGGGTGCGGCGACCATCATCGAACGCGTGTGAGGATCAGACCATGACCGATTTCACCATGAAGACCGACACAGACGGCGTGGCCGTCATCACCTGGGACACCGTCGGCAAGTCGATGAACGTGATGAGCCAGCAGGGGTTCGCGGACCTCGATGCGCTGGTGGGACAGGCCTTGGGCGACGATGCCGTGAAAGGCATCGTCATCACGTCCGGCAAGGACGGGTCGTTTGCCGGGGGCATGGACCTGAACATCATCGCGCGCATGCGGGATGACAGCGACGATCCCGCGCAGGGGATTTTCGACGGTGTCATGCAGATGCACGGCGTCCTGCGCCGGATCGAGCATGCGGGAATGGACCCCAAGACCCTGAAGGGCGGCAAACCGATCGCCGCCGCCCTGCCCGGCACGGCGCTGGGCATCGGTCTGGAAATTCCGCTCGCCTGCCACCGCATCTTTGCCGCCGACAATCCCAAGGCCAAGATCGGCCTGCCGGAAATCATGGTCGGCATCTTTCCGGGCGCCGGCGGCACGACACGGATATCGCGCAAGCTGGGCGCGATGGCGGCAAGTCCACTCCTGCTGCAAGGCAAGCTGAACGATCCGAAGGGTGCGATGCGCGCGGGCATCGTGGACGAGGTCGTCGCACCGGATGAGCTGCTGTCCGCAGCCAAGGCCTGGGTCCTGCAAGCCAAGGACGCCGACATCGTGAAACCGTGGGACCAGAAGGGCTGGAAGATGCCGGGCGGCGCGCCCTATCACCCGGCGGGCTTCATGACCTTCGTCGGCGCCTCTGCCATGGTCAACGGCAACACGATGGGCGTCTATCCGGCGGCCAAGGCGCTGTTGAGCGCGGTCTATGAGGGCGCGCTGGTGCCGTTCGATACCGCGCTGAAGATCGAGGCACGGTGGTTCACCAATGTCCTGCTGAACCCGTCGTCGTCGGCCATGATTCGTAGTCTGTTCATCAACAAGGAAGCGCTGGAAAAAGGCGCCAACCGCCCCGACGTGGCCGACCAGACGGTCAAACAGGTCGGCGTCATCGGTGCCGGGATGATGGGCGCTGGCATCGCGCTGGTCAGCGCGCTGGCAGGCATCAAGGTCGTTCTGATCGACGCGCAACAGGAGGCCGCGGACAAGGGGAAAACCTACACCGCCGACTACATGGACAAGGGGATTTCGCGCAAGAAGGCGACGCCCGAGAAGAAGGAGCAGGTCCTCGGCCTGATCGAGGCGACCACCGATTACGCCGCGCTGAAGGACTGCGACCTGATCGTGGAGGCGGTGTTCGAGGACATGGGAGTGAAGGCGGACGTGACCGCCCGCGTGCAGGCGGTGACCGACCCCGATTGCATCTTTGCCACCAACACCTCGACCTTGCCGATCACGGAACTGGCGCAGGCCAGCAACGATGCGGAGAAGTTCATCGGCATCCACTTCTTTTCCCCCGTGGACAAGATGAACCTGGTGGAGGTCATTCGCGGCAAGGCGACCGGCGACGTCGCCGTCGCCAAGGCGCTGGATTTCGTGCGCCAGATCCGCAAGACGCCGATCGTGGTGAACGACGCGCGGTTCTTCTACGCGAACCGCTGCATCATTCCCTACATCAACGAAGGCATCCGCATGGTGAAGGAAGGGGTCAGCCCCGCCCTGATCGAGAATGCGGCCAAGCTGGTCGGCATGCCGCTGGGCCCGCTGCAACTGGTGGACGAGACCAGCATCGACCTTGGGGTGAAGATCGCCAAGGCGACCAAGGCGGCGATGGGCGACGCCTATCCCGACGGCGAGGTCGACGAGGTGCTGTTCTGGATGGCCGACAAGGGCCGGATGGGCCGCAAGTCGAAGTCGGGTTTCTATGCCTATGACGACGCGGGCAAGCGGCAGGGTCTATGGGCCGAGTTGGGTGCGCAATATCCAGTCGCGGACGACCAGCCCGATCTGGTGACGGTGCAACATCGCCTATTGTTCGCGCAGGTGCTGGAGGCGGTGCGCGCGCTGGAAGACGGGGTGCTGACCGACATCCGCGAAGGCGACGTGGGCGCGATCCTGGGCTGGGGCTTTGCACCCTGGTCGGGCGGCCCGTTCAGCTGGCTCGACATCATCGGCAGCCCCTATGCGGCCGAACGCTGCGATCAGCTGACGGCGCGGTTCGGCGACCGGTTCGCCTGCCCCGGCCTGCTGCGCGAGATGGCGGACAAGGGGCAGTCGTTCTACGGCCGCTTCGGACCCAAGGCCGAGAAGGCCGCTTGAGGGATTGCGCCGCGGCTACGGCCGCGTCGCGAAAGAGGGGGGCTAGCCCCCCTCTTGGCCTGAAGGCCAATTCACCCCCCAGGATATTTGGGACCAGAAGAAGCATGGGACCGGGCCGTAAGGTGCGGTCCTCTTGCGTTCAGGCGGCCGTGCAGAAGGCGGCACGGGCCGCTTGCGGGGCGATCTGACCGCGATCTTCCAACGCGAAGTATCGCACAAGCAGGTCAGCCTATGTGGCGTTCCGCGTGTCGTAGCTGTCTGCGGTTGTGGCAGCAACAGATCTGCCTGCGCCGGGTAGTGGAACAGGCACCGATGGTGGCAAGGACGATCTTGTCTTGGGCAAAGCGCAACGCGACCACTTCGATCGTTTCAGCGGGTGCCGTGCGATAGATGCCATTAAAACATTCGAGCGCGACGGCTGGGATCATCGGAAGGGAGCGCCGAAGACCGCCTCAGCCTTGTCGCAATGGGCAGGAAACTGGCATGGCAAGCGCCGTCAGTGCAATGGAACCCGAAGGCATTGTCTCGAACTGGTCAATGAAACCTGGCAGGATCGAAGCAATACTGAAATCGCGCGATATCGGCGGCGCAAAGGGTCGCGATCAGCGCGGCATCCGCATCGCTGTAGTAGCCACGCCAGTCGGGGTCGCGGTTGGACGCGTTTGCGCGCGTCAGATCGAACCGAAAGCCGAGGTGCGCAAAGACCGGGGCCAGATCCTCCTCTGCAGCCTCGATGCGAATGAAATCGGTGGCCTGCACCACGCCTGCGCCATCGGTGACGTAGCTGTCATAGGGCTGGGCCAGGATGCTGGCCACGGTCTGCGGATGATGGAGGAAACGGGGGAAGTCGTGGCATTGCGCCAACTTGACCGCGGGGTGTGCGAAGGACTGCACCCGCAGCCAGTGGTAGTAGCTGACCATCCGGTCCCAGGGATTGCGCACCAGGGTGAAGATGCGCCAGCCGGTCATGTCGCAGAACCCTTCGACATCGACGAACCGGCTGTGTTTCCAGAGCCGGCCCGGTGCAGTCAGCCCCGAAAGCCGGGCCTTGCGACGGCGGGCCTTCGGCGTGTCGCCGATCAGGATGTCGTCCTTCATCGCACGCGCCTCCAGCGCCAGTGCCATCGCCGTGCCCCCGGTCTTGGGGATGTGGAAGAAGGCATAGCGGCGGCCGGGCGACAGGATCATCCGCCCTCGACCGGCAGGGTGACGGCACGAACGGCCTGCGGCTGCGGCGCGCGCACGGCGATGATGACGCCCGCCCCGGCGATCAGCGCGAGTCCGAGCAGCGCCACCGCATCGGGCCATTCGCCCCACAGGATCGCGGCCCAGAGGGTCGCGAAGGCGAGGAGCGTATTTTCGAACACGGCGACAAGGGTGGCGTCTGCCAACTGGTAGGCCCGGATCGACAGGCCGACACCGATCAGCGATCCGACGCCCTGCACCAGCACCATCAGCCCGAACAGGCCCGACGGCCAGACCCAGCCGCGCGTGATAAAGCCGTCGGCACCGGGGGCCACGGCAGGCTGGATCAGCGCGATGACGACACATCCCGCAGCCCCGGCCACCAGCATGCAGCCAAAGAAGCCGCCCAATAGGGTCAGCGTCCCCTCGCCCGCGCACCAGCGCCGGGTCGCGATGTTGCCCAGCGCATAGGTCGCTCCCGACAGGACCGGCAGCAGGGTCAGCGTGGTGATGCCCGACTGGTCGGGGCGCAGCACCATCACGATGCCGAGGAAGCCGATCATCACCGCCGCGATCCGGCGGGGGCCGACGCCTTCGCCCCAGAACGCCCAGGAGAAGATCACCACGAACAGCGGTGCCGTGAACAGCCCCGCCACCACCTGCGCGATGGGCATCAGGCCGAGGCAGCCAAAATAGATCACCATCGCCACGCAGTTGAGGGTCGAGCGGGCCAGCACGCGGCGGGCGGACAGCGGGCGCAGGCGCACCCGCAAGATGGCCGCCACCACGCCCAGGACGATCAGCGCGACCACCGACCGCAACAGGTGGAACTGCCACAGCCCACCGGTCGCGGCGGCAAGACGGATGAAGTTGTCGATCAGCCCGAACAGGGCCATCGCGACCAGCACCAGCGGGATCGCCAGCCCCGGTCTGTTCACGTCGTCCATCACCGTCCCCATTGCCAAGCGTCATGCCCTGCCGCACTCTGTCGCAGACACGCGCAGACGTGAAGGGGGGACGACATGGGCTGGATGACGGACGAGAGCGGGCTGGACCGGGGACCCGCGAATTTCGTTGCCCTGACGCCGCTGACACACCTGCGGCGCGCGGCAGATGTCTTTGCCGAGCGCGCAGCACTGGCCTACGGCGACCGCGTCCTGACCTATGCGCAATACCACGCCCGCGTCAGCCGGCTTGCCGATGTGCTTGTGCACATGGGCGTCGCCCCGGGCGACGTCGTGTCCACCATCCTGCCCAACATTCCGGCGCAGTCCGAGGCGTCGTTTGCCGTGCCGGCCTGCGGGGCGGTGCTGAACACGATCAACACGCGGCTGGACGCGGATACCATCGCCTACATCCTTGCCCATTCAGAGGCGAAGGTCGTGCTGGTCGACAGCCAGTTCGTGCCGCTTGCCGAGGCTGCCTTCGCCCTGATGCAGACCCCTGCCCCGGCGCTGATCGAGGTGCCGGACGCCGTGGCCGGCATCGCCGCCACTGGGCGGCATCCTCTGTACGAAGACGTCATCGCCACCGGCGACGCAGGCTTTGCCTGGATCATGCCGCAGGACGAATGGGAGAGCCTCGCGCTCAACTACACTTCTGGCACCACCGGGCGGCCCAAGGGTGTCGTCTATCATCATCGCGGCGCCTATCTTGCGACGATGGGCAACCAGATCGCGTGGCGAATGCAGCTATTCCCGGTGATGCTGCAGATCGTGCCGCTGTTTCACTGCAACAACTGGACCCATACGTGGATGATGCCCCTGCTGGGTGGCACGGCCGTCTGCTGCCGCGACATCACCGCCGCCGCGATCTATGCGGCGATCGCGGATCACGGCGTCACCCATTTCGGCGGCGCACCCATCGTGCTGAACCTGATCGTAAACGCCGATGATGCCGACCGCCGCACATTCGATCACACGGTCGAGGTGTTCACCGCCGGCGCGCCGCCTGCCGCCGCCCTGCTGGCCGCCGTCAGCAAACTGGGGTTCAACATCACGCAGGTCTATGGCCTGACCGAAACCTATGGCCCGGCGACGGAGTGCATCTGGAACGCCGCCTGGGACGAATTGCCAGAGGACGAGCGGTCTGCCCTGAAGGCGCGCCAAGGCGTGCTGATGCCGATGATGGACGATATCGTGGTGATGGATGACACCATGCGCCCCGTCCCCCGCGACGGTGTCACGCAGGGCGAGATCATGATGCGCGGCAACGCCGTGATGAAGGGCTACTACAAGAACCCCGCCGCGACGCAGAAGGCATTCGCCGGCGGCTACTTCCACACCGAAGACCTCGCCGTGCAGCACGACAACGGCTACATCCAGATCACCGACCGGGCGAAGGACATCATCATCTCGGGCGGGGAAAACATTTCTTCCGTCGAGGTGGAAGGCGCGCTGATGCACCATCCCGCTGTCAGCCTGTGTGCCGTGGTGGCGCAACAGGATGACAAATGGGGCGAAGTGCCCTGTGCCTTCGTCGAGCTGAAGGCGGGGCGCACGGCGACCGAGGCCGAATTGATCGCCCATACCCGCAGCCGTCTGGCCGGTTTCAAATGCCCCAAGCGGGTGGTGTTCTGCGAATTGCCCAAGACCTCGACCGGGAAGATCCAGAAGTTCGAATTGCGCAAGTTGGCCGCAAAGGCACCGGCGACCCCCTAGGCGCGGCGTGGCGCTTGCCCTAGGCTGGCGGACAGGTAAAGACAGGCCCTGATGACCGCACTTTCGCAATACGACCGGCTGGAAAGCCTTGGCCTGTGGCGCGCATCGCGTGACGACCAGCGACGCGAGGTGATCGTGTCCTTCGGCAATGCGACGCTCGTGGTGTCGGACGGGGCCGGACGGCCGCTGTCGCACTGGTCCTTGCCGGCAGTGGCAAGACTGAACCCGGACGTGACGCCTGCCGTCTTCGCCCCGGGTACCGACGCCAGCGAATCGCTGGAAATCGACGATCCGATCATGGTCGACGCCATCGATTCCCTGCGGGGGCATCTGGTCAAGGTCAGACCGCGCAGGGGCCGGTTGCGGAGCGTGCTCACGGTCGCGATCCTGGCCGCCGTCGTCGGGGGCGGCGCAATATGGGGTCCTGCCCTGCTGCGCGATCAGGCGGCGGCGTCGCTGTCCGACCTGCGCCGGGCCGAGATCGGGGCAAAGGTTCTGGGTCACATGCAGGTCGGCATCGGGCCAGCCTGTCGTGGCGCGGCGGGTCGCGCCGCCTTGCAGAAGTTGCAGACCCGCCTGTTCGGTCCGAATTCCGCCGGTCAGGTCGTCGTGCTGCCCGGTGCGCTGCCATCGCCCGTCAATCTTCCCGGCGATCTGACGCTGATCGACCGCGCGACCCTGGTGCGGTTCGACGATCCGTTCATCATCGCGGGCGATGTCGTGGCCGCCCGCGCCGACCCGACGGACCCGGTGCAGGCCATTCTGCGCCACGCGGGCCTGCGGGCCACGGTGAACCTGCTGACCACCGGCACCCTGTCGGACGCCGTGCTGAACGCATACGCGCAGTGGCTGCTGTATCCCGGACCCGCCGCACTCGGGGAAAACCGGCTGATCGCGGCCTTTGCCAGCGCCCGGATCCCCTCCGCCCCCTATGCCACGGCACGCACGGCACGCGGGCTGGACGGCGCGCGCCTGATCACGGCCGACCCGCTGGCGGGACGCACGCCGGAACCGGTTCTGACGGATGCGGAATGGCTGCAGTTGCAGGCGGTCTGCGACACATGAAAATGGCGCGCCGGTTGGTTCCGGCGCGCCTGTCTGCTCGGACTTGCCTGCCTTGGTAAACTCAACTGCGCGGATAGGCGTTTGCGAACCCCATGCCGCGCACGAGGGTCAGCGCCTTGTCGAGATCGGTCGCGGACCGGAACGGCCCCGCCGCGATGACCTTGATGTCGCCGGACTTTGCCGACGCCACCGGAAGCCCCGCCGTCTGCAACCGTGCGATCAGGCGCGCCGCGTTCGCGGGGTCGCCAAAGCTGCCGACCTGCACATAACGGTGCCCGCCCGTCGCGGCGGCTGGGGCTTGCACGGCGACCGGCGCGACAGACCGGCTGCTGACGCTTGTTGAAACGCGCACCTGCCGCTGGGTCAGCCCGCGCTGCGGATTGATGCGGCCATCGTCCCAGACGCGGGCATAGCCTTGCGGCACCTGCGCCTGTGCTGTCGCGACCCGCGCGTTCGAGGCGGGGACGGGACCGGCTCCGAACAACGGCTTGGTCGACCGCGTCGATACGCCGGCAGACCGGACGCCAGTCGTCACGGCACGGGCGACCTCAACACCACCGGACGGAGACAGGGCCTGCGGTCCGCAGCGCACCGGATAGCGACCGTCCGAGGCGAAGCCGTCGATCCCGCAGGCCGAGGCAATCTGGGTCGTCGGCTGCGACACACGCACCCGCGGCAACGCTGCCACGGCCAGTGGGGCCGGCGGGTCGCATGCGATCGGCTGACGGGTTGCCGCGTTGATCAGGGGGACACCGGTCGCTGCTTGCCGGGCGCAGGCCGCCGCCAGCGTCAGGCGCAGCGCCGCCGGACCCGCCGAGGGGCGCGGCACCGCCGCAGCGATCTGCGTGGTGCCACCGCAGTCGATGGGTTGGCGCGTCCTGGCGCTGATGAAGCCGTGCTGGATGCCCGTGCGTCCTTCGCAAGCCTCTGCCAGCGTGATGCGGCGAGGCGCAGGCGCGGCAGGCGGCGCCACGACACGCGGCGTGGGGGTCACGGCCGCCGTGCGAACGGGCCGGACCGGTGCCGGCTGCGGCGCTCGCACGACTGGAGAGGCTGCCGCGACGCGCTTGGTTGGGCGCGCGACGACGACAGGCGCGGCCAGCGGTGTCACAGGTGTCGGCTTTGCATCCACGGTGATGATCGGCACATTCGGCAACGGGTCCGGCGTCGGGGCCGCCGCCGCCCGCGTGGTCCCGGTCGGCTGGAAATTGCAAAGCTGCTGGCGGGCGCGGTCGACACGCGGGACCCAGTTCACGGCTCCGTCCATGCCAGCGCGCACGAAAGCACACCCCTTGCTGTCGACGTATTGTGTCCCGGTGAAGGAGCTGGGCGGGAATTCCGCCGGAATCGGCATGTTCTGCGCCACAGCCCCGGATACACCGCCGCCCGCCGCCATCGTGGCAGCCAAAGCGATCGCCTTGGCGAAACTGGTCGCAGACATGGACACCCCCACAAGATATTGTGGTAAGATCGCAAACAATACCCAGCAAGTAAAGTGATTACTGCCGCGGCTACGCCCTATTTGGTGCCGAACATCCGGTCGCCCGCATCCCCTAGTCCGGGAACAATATATCCATGCTCGTTCAGGCGTTCGTCTACCGCCGCTGTGACGATGGGCACATCGGGATGCGCCTCTTTCATACGGGCGATGCCTTCGGGGGCGGCCAGCAGGCAGAGGAACCGAATGTTCGTGGCCCCCGCCTTTTTCAGCAGGTCGATGGCCGCGACGGATGAATTACCGGTCGCCAGCATCGGATCGACGGCGATCACCATGCGATCTTCCAGCGCTTGCGGCACCTTGAAATAGTATTGCACCGGTTGCAGCGTTTCCTCGTCACGATACAGCCCAACGAAACCCACCCGCGCCGACGGCACGAGTTCGAGGATGCCGTCCAGCAAACCGTTGCCCGCTCGCAGGATCGACACCAGCACCAGTTTCTTGCCGTCCAGCACCGGCGCGTCCATCGCCTGCATCGGCGTCTCGATCCGTTCGGTCGTCATGGGCAGGTTGCGCGTGACCTCATAGGCCAGAAGCTGGCTGATCTCGCGCAGTAACTGGCGGAACCCGGCCGTCGAGGTCTCCTTGCGGCGCATCAGCGTCAGCTTGTGCTGCACCAGCGGGTGGGTCACATGGGTCAGATGTCCATCGTGGGCAGGGTCGGTCATGCGGTGGGCTCCAATCGCTTGAGGATTGCGTCGCGGGTCGCGACGTCACAGAAGGCGGCGTTCATCGCGGCGACATTCAGGTCGCGGAAATCGGCATTCTGCCAGCCGAATGTGCGCCGCAACCCTTCATACTCGGCCGTCATCGTGGTGTGAAAGAACGGCGGATCGTCGGTCGACACCGTGACCGACACGCCCGCGTCACGCAGTTTTTCGATCGGGTGCGCCTCCCATCCTCCGACGGCTTGCAGCACCACATTGGACCCCGGACAGACCTCCAGCGTGATGCCACGCTCGGCCAGATCGTCGACAAGGCGCGGGTCCTCGATCGCACGGATGCCGTGACCCAGCCGTTCGACGCCCAGCGCCAGCGTTTCCCTGATGCGCAGGGGGTCGCCCCATTCGCCGGCGTGGGCGGTCAGGCGCAGACCCGCCTCGCGGGCCAGATCGAAGCTCCAGGCGAAATCGCCGGGGCGGCCCTCCAGCTCGGCCCCCGCGATGCCGAAGCCGGTCAGGAAATCGCCCTTCGTCTCTGCTGCCACGCGGGCCGCCTTGCGGCAGGCATCGCGTCCGTGGTGGCGCACAGCGGTGGCGATGCCGCGCATCACGATGCCTTCGTCACGTTCCGCGTCCGCCGCCGCCTGCGCAATGGCGGCCAGATAATCCCGCCACGCGATCAGGTCGCCGCCACCGCAGAAGTCGGGCGACAGGAACGCCTCGGTGTAGATGACGCCGTGGAACGCGCTTTCGGTCAGGACGGCGCGGGTCAGGCGATAGAATTCCTCTGGCCCGGTCAGGACGGTGCAGGCCTCGTCATAGACCTTCAGGAAATGCGCGAAATCCCGAAAGACATAGCCGCCGTCGGCGTCGAAGATGCCTTCCAACCGCATCCGCTTTTCCTTGGCAAGGCCCTTGATGAAGTCGGGCGGTGCGGCCCCTTCGAGGTGCAGGTGCAGTTCGACTTTGGGCAGGTCACGCAGGCTCACAGGAACGACTTTCCGGGTCCGGTATGGGCGATGCCCAGATGGTCGGCCACGCTGGCGGCGACATCGACGAAGGCCACCAGCCCCAGTTCGCGCGCGCCCATGCCATGCACCAGCACCGGCACCCGTTCGCGGGTGTGGTCCGTGCCGGGCCAGCTCGGATCATTGCCGTGATCCGCCGTGACGATCAGCAGATCGCCGTCGCGCAGGCGCGGCAGCAGGTCGCCCAGCGCCGCATCGAACCACGCCAGATGCCCGGCATAGCCCGGAATGTCGCGGCGGTGGCCATAGACGCTGTCGAATTCGACGAAGTTGGCGAAGGTCAGAGACCCCTCCTCTGCCGCGTCCACGAGGTCGGACAGATGCCCCATCAGCGTCCGGTCGCTGCCCTTGCGCACCTCGTCGATGCCGCGCATCGAGAAGATGTCGCCGATCTTGCCGACCGCATGAACCCGCCGCCCCGCCGCCTGCGCATCATCGCAAATCGTGGAGCCGGGGGTCGCGATGGCGAAATCCTTGCGGTTGGGCGTGCGGTCAAAGGTGCCGTCCTGCCCGACGAAGGGCCGCGCGATCACGCGGCCGACCTTCATCGCGTGGACATACGGGGCGAGATCCTTGCACAGGGTCAGCAACCTCTCCAGCCCGAAGGTTTCCTCGTGCGCTGCGATCTGCAACACGGAGTCGGCCGAAGTGTAGACGATCGGCCAGCCGGTCTGCATGTGCGCGGCCGCGTGAGTGTCGATGATCGCGGTGCCGCTGGCGTGGCAGTTGCCCAGGATGCCGTCCGTCCTGGCCTTTTCGCAGATCAGCGCCGTCAGATCGTCGGGCAAGGCCGGCTGCGTGTTCGGAAAATAGGTCCAGTCCCAGGGCACGGGCACGCCCGCCAGTTCCCAGTGGCCGGATGGCGTGTCCTTGCCGGGGCTGACCTCGGTCGCGGCACCCCAGGCACCGGTCGGCACCGTGTCCAGCCCCGGCGTCGCGTCACCGCTGGCCAGACGCACGGCGGCCCCGAGGCCCAGCGCGTCCAGCACCGGCAGGCGCAGCGTTGTGTCCTGCGCGATATGCGCCACCGTATTTGCTCCGGTGTCGGGCAGGGTGCCGTTGAAGAAGGCGTCAGCATCGGGCGCGCCGCCGATGCCGACCGAGTCGATGACGACCAGAAATGCACGTGTCATGTCAGGAAATCCTGTCGAGAATGAGCGGGGCCGGCGGAGGTGCCGACCCGATGGTGATGGCAGCGGCGACCGCGTCGCGTGCGGCTTCTGCCGCCGCCTGCGTGCGCGCCTGCACGACGGCCAGCGGATCGCCCGGCGCGACAGCGGTGCCAAGGTCCAGCACCTCGGTCAGGCCGACCGCAGCGTCGATGCGGTCCCCCTCGCGCCGGCGCCCACCGCCAAGGGCCACGACGGTCAGGCCTAACGCCTCGCCGTCGATGGCGGCGATGTGGCCTGCGGTCGCGGCGATGACCGGCAGGGTCACGGGGGCCTGCGGGAGATGGGTGCGCCAGTCCTGGTCCATGTCGGGCGGCCCGCCCAGTGCGGCGATCATCCGCGCAAAGCGGTCCATTGCGGCACCGTCGGCCAGGCTGCGTTCCAGGGCGGCGCGGGCCTTGTCCTCTGGCCAGCCGGCCAGCCCCAATGCCTCGCACCCCAGCGCGAGGGCCAGCGTGACCAGGCGGGGCGCGGCCTCCGGGTGGCCCGACAGAACCTCCATGCAGACGGCGAGTTCGGTCGCATTGCCAAGGCTGGGGGCCAGCGGTTGGCTCATGTCGGACAGCACGGCGACCGTCGGGCAACCGGCACCGCGTGCGGTATCGACCAGCGCGCGGGCCAGTGCTGTCGCGTCGGCGCGCGTCTTCATGAAGGCTCCACTGCCGACCTTCACGTCCAGCACCAGCGCGCCAAGGCCCGCAGCCAGCTTCTTGGACAGGATCGAGGCGGTGATCAGGTCGATGGAATCGACCGTCGCCGTCACGTCGCGCACCGCATAAAGCCGGGCATCGGCGGGGGCGATCCGGGCGTTGGCGCTGACGATGGCGCAGCCCACGTCGGCCACGATGGCGCGCAACCGCGCCTCTGTCACGTCGACGCAGACGCCGGGGATCGATTCGAGCTTGTCCAGCGTGCCGCCCGTGTGCCCCAGCCCCCGGCCCGAAATCATCGGAACGTAGGCCCCGCAGGCGGCCAGCATGGGCGCGAGGATCAGCGACACGCAGTCGCCGACCCCGCCCGTCGAATGCTTGTCGATCACCGGCCCGGTCATGTCCCAGCCCAGCACGTCGCCGCTGTCGCGCATCGCCGCGGTCAGGGCCACGCGGCCCGCGCCGTCCAGCCCTTTCAGGCAGACCGCCATGGCAAAGGCCCCGGCCTGCGCGTCAGAGACGGCACCCGAGGCGAGCCCCTGCGCAAATGCGGCAAGATCGATTGCGGCAGGCGTCCGCCCGCGGCGCACCTGCGTGATGATGGCCCGTGCATCCATGGCTCAGACCCTGCTCATGTAGTCCTGGTCGAAGGCACCCGGAAGCAGGGCCGCGACCGTCGTTTCCAGCGTGGTGCCGTCCAGCGTCGTCAGGGTCACGCGGACGTCGCCGGCACTGAATTCCGCCAGTTTCTGCCGACAGCCGCCGCAGGGGCTGACCGGTTGCGGACTGTCGGCGATGACAGCCACGGCCGCCACGTCGCGCGCACCGGCGGCGCACATCGCGGCGATGGCCCCAGCCTCGGCGCAGGTGCCTTCGGGATAGGCCACGTTTTCGACGTTGCACCCGACGAAGGTGCGCCCGTCCGCCGTGCGGATCGCGGCACCCACTTTGAACCGGGAATAGGGCGCGTGCGCATTTTCACGCACAGCTGTTGCGGCCGCGATCAGGTCTGCGGTGGCGGGATCGGGGTGGGACATGGGGGGATTCTCCGGCGGTTCGCACAACAGTGAAGCCCCGTGACGCCGGATGCAAGACGTGAGCCGGGAACCGTGTCGCATGACCCCGCGTTGACCCGACACATGAACAGGAGGCGTCCATGATCCCCCCCACCGTCACCCCAGAGATGTCCGACCGCGAACCAGGTACGCCCGATAGCTCGGACAGCCCGATGACCGGCGATCAGGCCGATCTGCTGCGCGCGCTGTGCGAGGAAGCGAGCGAACCGTTCAATGCCAGCCTGACACAGAGAGAGGCGCTGGACCGCATCGAGGAGCTGCGCGACAGCCTCAACACCAATCAGAACCTCTGACCCGCACCGCGGAAAGGACGTATCATGCCCGAAGGTCCCAACATGACCGAAGACCACCACATGATGAACGGCGAACAGGCGATCATCCTGCAGGAACTGTGCGACTTGACCGGGCATCCGTTCAGCGACCAGATGACCTCTGATCGGGCTGACGAGATGATTGCGCGTCTGTCGCGTCAGGTCGAAGACAGAACCGGTCAGGACTGACTGTCGCAGGCGAGGCGATCGTACGTCCACCGCGTTACCCCGGAAAGATCGTCGCCATTTCCGCATCGAACCGCGCCCAGGTCATCGTGGCGCGGTTACCAGCGTAACCATGATAATGGCTTTGGCCACTCGACGTCGGCAGGCCGGCCCAGATCTTGGCGAGATTGTTCATGAAGGCCCGCCGGCTGAGACGTCCGTTACGCGCCTCGTGAAATCCCGCTTCGGCCAACAGGACATCCGCCAGCGCGTCCTGCACCTGCGGGTCGAATCGCGCGCGAGGATCGAGGCCGGTGATGTCGACCAGTCGGCGCAGCGTCGACGGAATGAACTGGTAACGACCGATGGCGTGCGGCTGGCCGGGCGTCGCCTTGATCCAGGCAAACACCTCTGCGACGGTCATGTCGGTGGGGCGCTTGCCGGGCTTGATTCTTGCACCGTATTGCACCGCGTCGTAACCCTGCCGCCCCGCCTCTGCCGCAGCGATCAGGTGGCGGACCCGGTCCGCCGGGCCACCGCCGCCCAGAATCGCCAGATAATCAGAACCCGCATAGCTTCCGCGTTCCACGTCGGTCGCGAACCCGGTCTGCGGAGCCTTGCGCTGCCGGGCCGGATAGGGCGCAAAGAAACTGCGTCCCGCGTCCCCAACGAACAGGCTGGCGATCGGGCGGTCCACGGTCGCGGTCTCTGCCCTTGGCGTCAGCGACACCATCGCGACCTGATTGCCCAGCAAGGGGGCCCGCGACGCGAGCGACATGGCATCCGTCGGGGCGTCGTTCGGCACGGCGATCACCAGTCCCAGCAGGACCAACAGCAAAGACAGTTGTCTGAACGGCGTCATTGGGGTCCCTCGTCGTTGCATCGACGTCGACCCTGCGGGACAGAAGTTGATAATTCGTTGGCTGCGTCAGGTCGTCAGCGCGACCTTCCCCGGCAATGTCACTTCCAGCAATTCCAGATCGTCCGACGGCGCGGCAAGACAGACGGCCATGCCCGGCGGACTGACGAAGGCGTCGCCCGCCGATAGGTCGCGGGCGTCCTGACCTTCGGCCTGCAGCCGGCATGTGCCGTCCATGACGAAGGTGAAATGGATGTCCGCGTCGTGCCGCATCGGGGCGGTCGGACCGCCACCGCGCCGCAGCACGCGCACACCTGCGACACCCTGCGTGCCATCGCTGATGCCGGTGTCCCGCGCCACAAGGCCGGACCAGCCGGACGCGCGCCAGACCGCATCCTGCGCGCGCGAATGCACGAATCTTTGCCCCTGCCAGCGGCGATCGGGGCGCAGATCGGGAGTCGGCAGGGTCAGGTCGTGGTCGATCTCGGTCAGGTGCTCCGCGGGGACGCCGATCTCGATCACCTCGATGCCGTCCGACGCCTCCAGCACGCGATGCCGGATCTCGGGGGGCTGGATCACGCAATCGCCCGCCGATAGCCGGATCAGACCGCCCTGATCTTCGTAAACCACGTCGACCCAGCCGCGATAGCAGAAGATCAGTTGAAACCCGACGCGGTGAAAATGCACTGTGTCCGGCACCGGCCCGCCGTCGGGGATGCGGATATGGGACGCGATGATCGACCCGCCCAGCCGGTCCGGGATCAGGTCGCGATACTGCATCCCCGCCCGCCCGATCACCCAGGGGGCCTGATCCGCGAGTCGGCGCACCACGAAACGGTGCTGCGTCGGCGGCCGTTGCACGATCTGCGTCAACCCTGCCACATCGACCACGGTGCCGCCGGGGCTGACCAGACGGTCCGCTCCGTCCGCAAAGGGCATGTCGGTCAGAATCCGCAACCGGCCCGGCGCGCCCTGCCCGCGTTCCAGCCGCACCCGCAGGCCATGACCGCCAAAGACGGCCACGGCCGGATCGTCGGCGGGAAAGATCGACAGCATCCGCATCCCCAGCACGCCACTGAAGAATCCCAGATCGCCGGTCAAGTCGGTGGTCGGCAGGCAGACCTCTGCCATCATCTTGTCATCCATCATCCTTTCATCAAATCCCGGGACCGTCCCGCCCGCAAGTGGGAACAATTCCGCGTTCGGAACATTGTGTGAACATATCATGAAAGGACGTTCCATGACCGATGATCTGAGCCACCCCAAGACCGACGCACCCGGCAACGCCGACAAGCCCGTCGACGACTGGGTGACGGGCGACGAAGCCATGACCGGCGCGCAGGCCAGTTACCTGCAGACCCTGTGCGAAGAGGCGGGCGAGGCATTCGACCCGAAGATGACCAAGGCCGAGGCCAGCAAGCGTATCGATGCGCTTCAGGAAAAGACCGGACGCGGGGCCTGACCGCTGGTCCCGCTGGCCGGGATGGTTTAGGGGTGAACCAGTTTCACTGACAGGACCGCCCGGCCATGACCCCCGCCGACAAGGACGATACGCCATCTGACAGCCTGCGCAGGGCCGCGCTGGATTATCACCAGTTTCCCAAGCCCGGCAAGCTCGAGATCCGGGCGACCAAGCCCTTGGCGAATGGTCGCGACCTGTCGCGTGCCTACTCGCCGGGCGTCGCCGAAGCCTGCCTCGAGATCAAGCGCGATCCCGACACCGCACGCGACTATACCACGCGCGGCAACCTTGTCGGCGTGGTGACCAATGGCACTGCCGTGCTGGGACTGGGGAACATCGGGGCGCTGGCGTCCAAGCCCGTGATGGAAGGCAAGGCGGTCCTGTTCAAGAAATTCGCCAACATCGACTGCTTCGATATCGAGCTAAACGAACCGGACCCCGTGAAACTGGCCGAGATTGTCTGCGCACTGGAACCGACCTTCGGTGCGATCAACCTCGAAGACATCAAGGCACCCGATTGTTTCGTCGTGGAGAGGATCTGCCGCGAGCGGATGAACATCCCCGTCTTTCACGACGACCAGCACGGCACCGCCATCGTCGTTGGGGCGGGGATCACGAACGCCCTGCGGATCGCGCAGAAGGACTTCGCGGATGTAAAGGTCGTGTCCACAGGCGGCGGCGCCGCCGGTATCGCCTGCCTGAACATGCTGCTGAAACTGGGTGTCCAGCGGCGCAACGTTTACCTGTGCGACCTGCAGGGCCTCGTCTACACGGGACGCGATCTGGACATGACCGACGAGAAGGCGGAATACGCTCAGGGCGACGAACCGCGCAGCCTGCTCGACGTGATAGAAGGGGCCGACGTGTTCCTCGGCCTGTCTGGTCCCGGCGTGCTGACGCCCGAGATGGTGGGCCGGATGGCCGACGTGCCGATCATCTTCGCACTGGCCAATCCGAACCCGGAAATCGACCCCGACGCCGCCCGCGCCGTGAACCCGCGCGCCATCATCGCAACTGGCCGGTCTGATTTCCCAAATCAGGTCAACAACGTGCTGTGTTTCCCCTTCATCTTTCGCGGTGCGCTGGATGCCGGCGCCACCACGATCAACGACGAGATGAAGATCGCCTGCATCGAAGGCATCGCCGCCATGGCCCGCGCCACGACGAGTGCAGAGGCTGCCGCCGCCTACAAGGGCGAGCAACTGACCTTCGGGCCGGACTACCTGATCCCGAAACCGTTCGATCCGCGCCTGATCGGCGTTGTGGCCTCTGCTGTCGCGCGCGCAGCCTGCGAAACCGGCGTCGCTACGCGGCCCATTGCGGACCTCGATGCCTACAAGCGGCAACTCGACGCCTCGGTCTTCAAGTCCGCCTTCATCATGCGCCCGGTGTTCGAGGCGGCGCGCACCGCGTCGCGCCGGATCGTCTTTGCCGAAGGCGAGGACGAGCGCGTCCTGCGCGCGGCACAGGCCGTGATGGAGGAAACGACGGAAGTGCCGATCCTGATCGGCCGCCCCGATGTCATCGCTGCGCGCTGCGAACGGGCCGGGCTCGACATCCGGCCTGACATCGACTTCAAGATCGTGAACCCGGAAAACGATCCCCGCTACCGCGACTACTGGGGCACCTACCACGAGATCATGGCCCGCAAGGGTGTCACACCCGACCTTGCCCGCGCGATCATGCGGACCAACACGACCGCCATCGGTGCCGTCATGGTCCACCGGAACGAGGCGGATTCCCTGATCTGCGGCACTTTCGGCCAGTTCCTCTGGCACCTGAAGTACATCCAGCAAATCCTTGGAAACACGCAACTTCACCCGGTGGCGGCGCTGTCGCTGATGATCCTGGAAACCGGCAGCCTGTTCATCGCGGACACCCAGGTCCACGAGGAACCGACGCCAGAGCAGATTGCGGAAACCGTGATCGGGGCCGCCCGCCACATCCGCCGCTTCGGGGTGGAGCCGAAAATCGCCCTGTGCTCGCACAGTCAGTTCGGCAACATGGACAGCAACTCCGGTCGCCGGATGCGGGCCGCGATGGACATCCTGCACGCAAAGCCACGCGATTTCAGCTTCGAGGGGGAAATGCACATCGACTCCGCCCTCGACGTCGATCTGCGCAACCGGATCTTCCCGGACGCGCATCTGGACGGCGCGGCGAACTGCCTCGTCTTCGCCAACGCCGATGCGGCGTCAGGCGTGCGCAACATCCTCAAGATGAAAGGAAACGCGCTCGAGGTGGGACCGATCCTGATGGGCATGGGCAACCGCGCGCATATCGTCACACCGTCCATCACGGCGCGCGGATTGCTGAACATGTCCGCCATCGCAGGCACACCGGTCGCCCATTATGGCTAGCGCAAGAGGCAGCCTCGTGGCCGCCTGCAATCTTCAGCAGTATTCCTAAATCACATCCATGTGCCGGACTCTGTGGTTCTTCTGGTCGGAAATATCTCAAAGGTCTGAAGGCAGCGCCTCCAGTCGGCCCGCAAGGCCGATCCCGCGTGTGAAGTGTCAAGAAATTCACACCGCACCGCCGGCATTCCGACCCAGCCTCTTGCCCGAGCCAGGCGGCACTTCTATCCCTGTTCCAGCGACGTTTGGGAGGACGGCATGATGACCTACGCTGACATCTACCAAAGCTGGCGGGACGATCCCGAAGCGTTCTGGATGGAGCAGGCCCGCGCCATCGATTGGGTCACGCCCCCGTCCCGCGCGCTCGACGACAGCCGCGCCCCGATCTACAGCTGGTTTGCCGATGCGCAGGTGAACACCTGTCACAATGCCGTCGACCGCCATGTCGCAAACGGACGCGCCGATCAGGTCGCCATCATCCACGACAGTCCGATGACGCACAGCGTCAGCCGCATGACCTACCGCGAATTGCGGGACGCCACCGCGCTGTTCGCCGGGGCGCTGCGCGACAAGGGGATCGGACTGGGCGACCGCGTCATCATCTACATGCCGATGGTGCCAGAGGCGCTGGTCGCCATGCTCGCCTGCACGCGGATCGGGGCAGTTCATTCGGTCGTGTTCGGCGGCTTCGCGGCGCATGAACTTGCCGTCCGCATCGACGATGCGACGCCGAAGGCGATCATCGGCGCCTCCTGCGGGTTGGAACCGGGGCGCACCGTCGCCTACAAGCCGCTGATCGACGGCGCCATCGCGCAGGCGAAACACAAGGTCGACTTCACCATCATATTGCAACGCCCCCAGATGCAGGCCGAGATGACCGAAGGCTTCGATCACGACTGGCACAACGTCCAGCAGGGCGTCACTCCCGCTGACTGCGTGCCCGTCGCGGGCGACCACCCGGTCTACATCCTCTACACCTCCGGCACCACCGGCGCGCCCAAGGGTGTCGTGCGTCCCACCGCCGGGCACCTCGTGGCGCTCAACTGGTCGATGAAGAACGTCTACAACGTCGATCCGGGCGATGTCTTCTGGGCCGCCTCGGACGTGGGGTGGGTCGTCGGTCACAGCTATATCTGCTACGCCCCGCTGATCCACGGCAACACCACCGTCGTGTTCGAAGGCAAGCCCGTCGGCACCCCCGATGCCGGCACCTTCTGGCGCGTCATCCAGGACCACAAGGTGCGCAGCTTCTTCACCGCGCCCACCGCGTTCCGCGCGATCAAGCGCGACGACCCGAAGGGCGAATTGATCAAGGATTACGACATCACCTCGCTGCGCGCGCTCTATCTTGCGGGGGAACGTGCGGACCCGGACACGATCATCTGGGCGCAGAATGTCATGCAGGTGCCGGTCTATGACCACTGGTGGCAGACCGAATCCGGCTGGCCGATGGTTGCCAACCCCGCCGGGATCGAGGCGCTGCCCGTCAAGATCGGATCGCCGACGGTTGCCCTGCCCGGCTACGACATTCGCATCCTCGACGAAGGCGGACACGAGGTGCCGCGTGGTACGCTCGGGGCCATTGCGATCAAACTGCCGCTGCCGCCCGGCACCCTGCCGACGCTCTGGAAGGCAGAGGATCGCTACATCAAGGCCTACCTGACCACCTTCCCCGGCTACTACGAGACCGGCGACGCCGGGCTGATGGACGCGGACGGCTACCTTTACGTCATGGCCCGCACCGACGACGTGATCAACGTGGCCGGCCACCGCCTGTCCACGGGTGCGATGGAAGAAATCCTGGCCAACCACCCCGATGTCGCCGAATGTGCGGTGATCGGCGTCTCGGACCATCTGAAGGGCCAGTTGCCGATGGGGTTCGTCTGCACGAACAAGGGCACCAGCCGCACGGACGCCGATATCGTCAAGGACTGCATCCGCATGGTCCGCGAGGAGATCGGCCCCGTCGCCGCCTTCAAGCTTGTCGCCGTGGTCGACCGCCTGCCCAAGACCCGGTCCGGCAAGATCCTGCGCCGCACGATGGTCAGTATCGCCGACAACGCCGACTTCAAGATGCCAGCCACCATCGACGACCCGGCGATTCTGGACGAGATCCGCGTGGCATTGAAACCATTGGGGTATGGCGGGGCGTAGGCGCATGGCATGCTTTGCTCTGCGTGGGCTCCGACCGGTCCGGGCAGCGTGATATGTTTAGGCAAATGAGGCAGTCACGCCGTCAGTTGACCTGTCATTGGTCAACGGGCTGACATTGGGTGAAAATTTGTCGTCGGCCTGCTCTTGGTCGTTGTCGTCGTCCTCGTCATCCTGATTGAGAAGCGATCAAAACAACGACACCGCAAGACCCGGCAGCGATCCAAAAGTTGTGGCTGGCGGACGCGCGCCAGAAGGGACGCATGGACGTCTGGGACAACTTTCAGCGCCGGCAGCAGGCGCGGGATGCGCAAACGCAGAAGGACAACCCCGCGCCATAAAAAACCCCGCCCGCTTGCGCGGACGAGGCTTTCCAATCATAAAAAGGGAACCGTTTAAATATCGTCGCCCAAGGCACCCTTTACGGTGCCGGTGGCTTTCTGTACGTCGCCCTTTGCCTGCTGGGCTTTACCCTCTGACTCAAGGCGCTCATTGTCGGTGGCTTTGCCAAATGCTTCCTTGGTACCACCGGCGATCTTGTTTCCTGTGGCCTTGGCTTTGTCTGTCAGTTCGCCCAAAGGAAAATCTCCTGTTATAACGGGGCCTTGACCATGATGATCCTGGCCATCCCCTGTGGAGAGTAAACCCCGCGCGGGGGAAATGGTTCCCGGTCCCGCCGCCGTTTCGTTACGAGAACTGTTCCTGGAACAAGCGTTCCTCCAGCCCGTGGCCGGGGTCGAACAGGATGCGGTGCCGGATCGTGGGATCTGACCGGATTTCCACGCTGACGACGTCGCGGACGGCCTTGCCGTCAGCGTCTGCCATGACGGGCCGCTTTTCCGGGTTCAGCACATCGATGCGCACGACCGCCTTTTTCGGCAGCAACGCGCCACGCCAGCGCCGGGGCCGGAACGCCGCCATCGCGGTCAGCGCAAGCACGTCCGATCCGATCGGCAGGATCGGCCCGTGCGCCGAGTAGTTGTAGGCGGTGGACCCCGCAGGCGTGCAGACCAGTGCCCCGTCGCAGACCAGTTCCGGCATCCGCAACTTCCCATCCACGGTGATCCGCAGCTTGGCCGCCTGCGGCCCGGCACGCAGCAAGGACACCTCGTTGATCGCGAGGGCGGAATGCATCGACCCGTCCGCCGCCAGCGCCGTCATCGACAGGGGATTGATGATCTCTTCCTCGGCGTCCTGCAGCCGCTGGATCAGGTCGTGGTCATGATACTCGTTCATCAGGAACCCGACCGTGCCGCGGTTCATGCCATAGACCGGCGCATCCAGATATTCGGTCGCATGCAGGGTCTGCAACATGAAACCATCGCCCCCCAACGCCACGATGAATTGCGCATCCTGCGGCGCCACATTGCCGTGATGTGCCGACAGTTCGGCCAGCGCCGCCTCGGCGATGGGGGCTTGGCTGGCCAAGAAGGCGATCCGCAGTCGGGGCATCAGGCAATTTCCTTAGGTTTCACCGGGTTTTGTCAACGGTTCCCATCCGAAACGCAAGCACACCATCGGCGCGGCCCGCCACCGTTGCGCACCTTGAAAGTGTCGTTTTGCCGCTTTTGACGTGGCGCGCTTTGGCGTAGAAGGGCGCCAATCACGTCACCTGGCCCGAAAGGAACAGCCATGAACGCCCCGACCCGCGACGACGGCTTCTTCACCGAATCCCTTGCGACCCGCGATCCCGAGATCGCCGCCGCGATGACCGCCGAACTCGGCCGTCAGCGCAAGGAGATCGAGTTGATCGCCTCCGAGAACATCGTCTCTGCCGCGGTGATGGAAGCGCAGGGCGGCGTGATGACGAACAAATATGCCGAAGGTTACCCCGGCAAGCGCTATTACGGCGGCTGCGAACATGTCGACGTGGCCGAGAACCTGGCCATCGACCGTGCGAAACAGCTCTTCGCCTGTAACTTTGCCAATGTGCAGCCGAATTCCGGCAGCCAGGCCAACCAGGGCGTGTTCCAGGCGCTGCTGTCCCCAGGCGACACGATCCTCGGCATGAGCCTCGATGCAGGCGGCCACCTGACCCACGGGGCCAAGCCGAACCAGTCGGGCAAGTGGTTCAACGCGATCCAGTACGGGGTGCGCGCGCAGGATCTGGAACTGGACTACGATCAGGTCGCGGAACTGGCTGCCGAACATGCGCCCAAGATGATCATCGCCGGCGGCTCTGCCATTCCGCGCATCATCGACTTTGCCCGGATGCGCGCCATCGCCGACTCTGTCGGGGCTTACCTGATGGTGGACATGGCACATTTCGCGGGCCTTGTGGCGGCGGGGCTCTACCCCTCGCCCTTCCCGCACGCCCATGTCGCCACCACGACGACGCACAAGACCCTGCGCGGCCCGCGCGGCGGCATGATCCTGACCAACGACGAAGGCATCGCGAAGAAGGTGAACTCCGCCATCTTTCCGGGCATCCAGGGGGGCCCCTTGATGCACGTCATTGCCGGCAAGGCCGTGGCCTTCGGTGAAGCCCTGCGCCCCGGCTTCAAGGACTACCAGAAGCAGGTCGTGGTCAACGCGCAGGCGCTGGCGGACGAGCTGATGAAGGGCGGCGTCGACATCGTCACCGGCGGCACCGACACGCACCTGATGCTGGTCGATCTGCGCCCCAAGGGCGTGAACGGCAAGGCGACCGAGGCCGCATTGGGTCGCGCCCACATCACTTGCAACAAGAACGGCATCCCCTTCGACACCGAAAAGCCGACGATCACCTCCGGGGTGCGCCTCGGCTCTCCTGCCGGGACGACTCGCGGCTTTGCAGAGGAAGAATTCCGCCAGATCGGGCGATGGATTGTCGAAGTCGTCGACGGCCTTGCCGCCAACGGCGAGGACGGCAACGCGGAGGTTGAAAACAAGGTCCGTGCCGAGGTCGAAACGCTCTGTGACCGTTTCCCGATCTATCCGAATCTCTGAGAATGCCCATGGCCGTCGCATCCGCGGCGGCCAAGCCACGTCAGCTAGGCCTCCCGCGGCTCCCACAACTCGATGGGGTTGCCTTCGGGGTCGTGCAGCCGCGCAAAGCGACCGTTGGGGTAGGTCTCTGGATCGACCGTCACCGCCACCCCGGCCGCTTGAAGCTCCGTGACGGCCGCATCCAGATCACGCACCCGCAGGTTCAGCATCCAGGCCTGTTCAGGCCGGCCGAAGTAGGTCGTGTCCTGCTTGAAGGGCGCAAAGACCGTTGGCCCGGCCTCTTGCATCCACCCTGCCGCATCGTAGTCCTGCGGGACCGGCAAGATGCCGAACCTCGCGTCATACCATGCCGCCAATCCGTCCGGATCCGTCGCCCGAAAGAAGAAGCCCCCGATGCCCGTGACCTTCACCATGATCGCCCTCCCCAGATGCGTCGCAGTCTAGCACGGATCACGTCAGCACCCAACGCGACCTTGATCAGGCGGGCCCGCCGCCCCACCTGAAGGATGCCCCACCCATGAAAGGCCACATCCCATGACCGAACCTCTGCGGATCGACATCGTCTCTGACGTGGTCTGCCCCTGGTGTATCGTCGGCTACCGCCAGCTTGAACAGGCGCTGGATGCAACCGGCATCGCCTACGACCTGCACTGGCACCCGTTCGAGCTGAATCCGGATATGGGTCCGGAGGGACAGAACATAACCGTCCACATCATGGAGAAATACGGCTCCACCCGCGCGGACAGCCAGGCCAACCGCGACCGGCTGACGGCATTGGGCGGCAGCCTCGATTTCACGTTCGCCTTCACCGACGACAGCCGGATGCACAACACCTTCAACGCACATCAACTGATCCACTGGGCCGACACGCAGTGGCGTGGGCATGACCTGAAACAGGCGCTCTTCACCGCGCATTTCACCGATGGCCGCAATCTGTCCGATCCGACGGTCCTGGTGGCCGTGGCCGTTGAAACCGGCCTCGACGCCGAAGAGGCGCTTGCGGTGCTGGCCGATCAGCGCCACGCCGAACAGGTGCGGGTCGAAGAACGGTTCTGGCAACAGCAGGGCATCACCGGCGTCCCCGCGATCATCTTTGATCGCAAGCATCTTGTGACCGGGGCGCAGGGCGCGGACAACTACGCCCGCATTCTCGGCCAACTTCAAGAGATGAAGGCAGGCACCTGACCGGATGCCCCTTTTTCCTGCCCTTCTTCTCGTCGAAAATATCTCGGGGGGGTGGGGGCAGAGCCCCCACGGATCGGCCCGGCTCCGCCGGTTCGATCCTCATTTCAGATCCGGCCCTGCGCCCGCAGCATCCAGACGACCGCCACGAAGACCGCAATCCCCAGTGCCGACCATTTGGCAAGCGTGCGCAAGACAGCCGTCTTGCGCCGTTCCTTCGGATCGATGGTCTTCAGATGCGCCTCGACCCGGTCGGCGGCCTGTGCCACGGGCAAGGTATCCATCATCCGCCCCAGCCGAGGATGCCCCTGTGCCACATCCGCCCGCACCACGGCGCGCAGGTCGCGGATCACGCCGCGCGGCAAGGTGCGTCCGACCTTGCCCGCCTGCTGTTCAAGCGTCGGTGCGCGCAGGCCAAGACGCGCGTCCAGCAGGGCGCGGATGCGGGCGATCTTGCGCGAAAGGGTGTCAGCGGCCATGTGGCTGTGGTAGCGATGGACTGTCGCGCCCTCAAGTCCCAGCGCGCATTCCATGCCACCGAACGACAGGCCCGCGATATGCTGAACACGCTGACCCACGGCGCACCGACCGACCGACCGCCGCTACTGATCGTCCACGGCCTTTTCGGCTCTGCCCGCAACTGGGGTGTCATCGCGAAGCGGCTGTCGGACACGCGGCAGGTCGTGGCCGTCGACATGCGCAATCACGGCGACAGCCCATGGATGGACAGTCACACCTATCCCGACATGGCCGCCGACCTGGCCGAAGTGATCGAGGAAATCGGCACACCCGTCGACGTGCTGGGCCATTCGATGGGAGGCAAGGCCGCGATGATGCTGGCCCTGACCCGGCCCGATCTGGTGAACCGCCTGATCGTGGCCGACATCGCCCCTATCGCCTACGATCACACGCAGGACGGCCCGCTGAACGCGATGCGGGGCGTCGATCTTGACCGGATCGAAAGCCGCCGCGACGCGCAGGCGCAGATGGATATCGACGACGCGACCGCGACCTTCCTCTTGCAAAGCCTCGACCTTCAGAACCGCCGGTGGAAGCTGAACCTGTCCGTGTTGTCTCAGGACATGGCAAGGATCGTCGGCTGGCCCGATCCGTCAGGGACGTTCGATGGTCCCACCCTGTTCCTGCGCGGCGGCAATTCGACCTACGTGCCCGACAGCGCAGAGACCGCGATCCGCGCCCTGTTCCCGGACGCCACGATTCAGACGGTGGACGGTGCCGGACACTGGCTGCACGCCGAACAACCCCGCGCGGTCGCCGCCGCCGTGCAGCAATTCCTGGAACCCGCCACATGAAGAAATCCGGCCTGCTGCACGCCGATCTGGCCAGCCTCGTGGCGTCGCTGGGGCACGGCGACCTGCTGGTCATCGGCGATGCCGGGTTGCCGGCGCCGCCGGGCGTGCCCTGCATCGATCTGGCCGTCACCCACGGCGTGCCGACCTTCGCGCAGGTGCTGGATGCCGTGCTGTCCGAGATGCAGGTCGAATCCTGCGCCATGGCGAACGAAGCGTCGGCCGCCCTGCGCGCCCTTGCCCCGCTACCGCCGCGATTGGTGCCGCACGACACCTTCAAGACCGAAAGCCGCACTGCCCGCGCGGTAGTGCGGACGGGAGAGATCACGCCCTACGCCAACATCGCACTTTCTGCGGGCGTGACGTTCTAGGTCACCGACGCGGTCAGGGTCGAGGTCAGGAGGGCGGCCAGCGACAGACCGCCCAGCAAGACGACGACGACGGAGGGAACGGTTGGCACGGGAACGTCTCCTTTGCGGTGTGGCCTATTCAACGCAGTCCGGTCCGGGGTCCGTCGCAGTCGCGGAACGTTTGTCATTTGACATGCGTTAAGCTGCGTAACCCGCTTCGACGACACGGGAATGTCGCCCGCGTTGGGCTGGCTTCGCACAGGAAGGCCCTCATGTTCACACTTCGCAATCTGATCATCGTCGCCATCGCCGGGATCATCGGCACCATTGCCAACGCCATCGCGGTCAACATCGTGGCGGGGGCCGAGGTGATGCCGCTGATCCTGTCATGGGGCCGCCATGCCGTGGCAGTCGTGGTCGCCCTGCTGCTGATCCCGATCTTTGCCCGCCGCGCAGATCTTGGCGCGTGGATCTTGGCGCTGGTCGCCCTGACGGTCATCCCGTCACTGCTCGCAATCCTCGTCTTCGGTGCCGCGGCCCCTTGGACCTTCGTGCTCAGCGTGAATGCCGTCTATGCTTTCTTTGCGACACTGATCTTCGCGGTTTCCTTCGAACGCAGCTGATGCAGGCGCCATGCGGTCAGGCGAACGTGCGATCCACGGTGCGGTCCAGCGCCACGGTGCGCCGCCACCGCGTCGCCCGCCCTTCGATCTGCTGCATGATCCCGTATTCGATCCCCAGCATCACGACGATGAAGGACAGCGCGTAGGCCATCACAAAGGGGACCTCGAACAGCTGGAAATAAAGGTGGATCTGAAATCCGATCCCGTCGGGCCTGCCCAGGAATTCGACCACCAGCACCAGCTTCCAGATGATCGCAAGACCGTTGCGCGCCGCCGCCGACAGGTAGGGAGCCAATTGCGGGATCACGACATGCCGCAGGCGGTCGATGCGCGACAGACCAAAGACCTGCGCCATCTCCTTCAGCGGGCGGTCCAGCGCCCGCGCGCCTTCACGCACCGTGACGATCACGGTCGCAGTCTTGTTGAAGCTGACGGCGACGATCGCGGCCGTCTCGTTCAGCCCGATCCAGAGGTAGCACATGACGATCACCACGAGCGCCGGGATGTTCAGCGCGACGACGACCCAAGGGTCAAGCCAGCGGTTCAGGCGCGGCATCGTTCCCAGCATCACCCCCAGTACGACGCCCACGACCATCGAGATGCCGAATGCCAGTGCCACCCGCACCAGCGTCGGGACCAGATGATGCAGTAACTTGCCGTTCAGCGCCTCGGCCCACATGATCGCACCGACGCGGAGCGGTGCGGGAAACGTGCGCGGCGTGTCGATCCACCACGCGGCCAGGGCCCACAGCAAGGTCAGCGCCAGCAGGGACGCTAGCGTGATCGCGGTCGTGGCCAGTCGATTGTGCAAATCCGTCTCCTCCGTCGTCATGGTGGGGCCTGCCCACCGCATCGTCAACGCCCGCCCTCCTGACCTCGCGACTTTGGTCTTATGTCTTGCACAGGCGCATGTTCCTACTGTCGCCCCATGGGTGGAGCCGTGCGAACCTTGCTGTCGTGTCTGATGATCTGTCTGGCGGTGTTCGCCAGCCCGCAGACCGGTCGCGCGCAACTGGCGAAGGCCGACCTCGCACCCTTCGTCACCCCGCCCTTCAGCATCGGAGAGCCGATCAACGACAAGGGCGTGTGGGCGCTTCTCAATTCCGGTGGAGCCGTCGCTGGCTACGTGTTCGAGACCGAAGAAATGGCCCCCCTGCCCGGCTTTTCCGGTGCGCCGATCAACATCTTCGTCATGCTGGACCTGAATGGCACCTTCATGGACGTCAAGCTGATCTCACACAACGAACCGATCTTCGTGTCCGGGTTGGGAGAGGCACCGCTGCGCAAGTTCTTCGAGCAGTATCGCGGCCTGTCGATCAACCAGAGCCTTGTCGTCGGCACCCCCTACGGCGGTGCTGGCGACGGGTCGGCGCTGGTGTATCTGGACGGCGTGACCAAGGCGACCGCCAGCATCCGCATCGCCCACGAAAGCATCCTGGCCGCCACCCGCGCCGTGGCGCGCGAAAAGATGCAGGGCGTGGCCTCTGCTCCGCCCGCCTACCCGAACCCTGACTACACTGAGGACCTCGACTGGGACGCGCTGATGGCGCAAGGGCTGGTCACGCGCAAGACCGTCCTGAACAAGGAGGTGAATGACGCCTTCGCCGGCACGGTCTTTGCGACGGACGACCCCGAGGCGCAGGCCGATCCGGATGGCGTCTACCTCGACCTCTACATCGTCGACATCGGTGCGCCGTCCATTGCCGCAGCTGCCCTTGGCGCGCAGAGCCTGCGTGAATTGCAGGCGTTCCAGCGCATCAGCGCCACGGATGAACCGATCCTGCTGATCGACGCGGGCCGCCACGGCCTCGTGTCACCCGATTTCGTGCGCAACACCTCGCCCGACTGGCTGTCGGCGGAACAGGACGGACTGCCCATCGCGCTGCGCGACGCCGACCTTTTCGTCACGCTGGCCCCGGGTGCCCCCGACGGCACCGCGATCATCCTGCGCACCGACCGCCGTCTCGGCTTCGATCCCACACGCGAATGGACGCTGAACGTGCAGGCGATCCGCGAACATGGCCAGTTCATGCCGCAGGTCGGACAGGCCACACTGACGGCGACCCATGCGACGCCCGAACGCTTTTATCTGCGCCCCGCGCAAGAGTTGCCGGAAAGCCCTTTTGAAGGTGCCGTGCGCAACCGCCAGACCGATCTGGTCGTGCTGGGGGTATTCCTTGCGGGGCTTCTGCTGGTTCTGGGACCGGGGCAAACCCGCTTTGCGGCCCTCACCGCCTTTACCCCCGTCCGCCTGTCGATCCTTGCCGTCGTGCTGGGCTTTGTCGGATGGTGGGGGCAAGGGCAGTTGTCCATCGTCACCGTCCTTGGCGTGATCCGGACGGCCGTCTTTGGCGGCTCGTTCAATTTCCTGGCCTACGACCCCTTCGGCACGCTGATCTGGATCGTCGCGATCGCAGGCTTTGTGCTGTGGGGACGCGGCCTGTTCTGCGGCTGGCTTTGCCCCTTCGGTGCGCTTCAGGAATTCGCGCATCATCTGGGCCGCCTGTTGCGCCTGCCCCGGTGGGAACCGTCGCGCCAGTGGGATCAGCGCCTGAAACGCGTCAAGTATGTCCTCCTCGCGGGCCTCGTCGCCACCATCTTCATCGCACCCGACAGCACCGACAAGGTCGCAGAGATCGAGCCTTTCAAGACCGCGATCACCGTCTTCTTCGTGCGCGACTGGTATTATGTCGTCTATGCCGCCTTCTGGCTGGTGCTTGGCATGGTGACGTTCAAGGGCTTCTGCCGCTATGTCTGCCCCCTGGGCGCGGTCATGGCGATCGGTGGCATGATCCGCACGCGGTCGTGGATTCCGCGCTGAGCGGACTGCGGATCGCCTTGCCAGTTGTGCCGCGTCAAATGCAATTACGGAGCGATCAAAAGGACCGGAGAGATCCAGTACGACGAATGTTTCCAGTGCCTTGACTGTGTGGCGATCCACGACGACCCGGCGCGATGCGTGCCCTTGGTCCTCGCCGCCCGCGACCGAAGGCGCGCCGCATGAAACGTCGTCGCTTCCTGACCCTGACCGCCGCCGCCCTCGTCTGCCCGCGTGGCGCGCAGGCTTCCATCTGGCAGGGAACGGCCCTGGGGGCCGATGTTTCGGTCACGCTGACCGGACCGGGTGCCGATGCGGCACTGGCACAGGTCCGCACGACGCTGACCCGGATGGAAGCGCTGTTCAGCCTCTACCAGACATCGCTACTGACAGAGTTGAACGACAGCGGCACATTGGTCGCGCCGCCGCCAGAGATGCTGACCCTTTGTCACATCGCAGACGACGCCTTCCTCCTCACGCAGGGTCGCTTCGATCCGACGGTCCAACCGCTCTGGTCCGCCCTCGCGACCGGCGGCGACATCGACACGGCACGACGACTGATCGGCTGGGACCGCGTCACGCTGACCGCCGACCGCATCACCCTCGCCCCCGGCCAGGCCC
Organism: Loktanella sp. DJP18; assembly: GCF_049310965.1. NCBI lineage: Bacteria > Pseudomonadati > Pseudomonadota > Alphaproteobacteria > Rhodobacterales > Roseobacteraceae > Loktanella > Loktanella sp. DJP18. Next base: position 112,729 of record NZ_JBMERN010000003.1, read on the forward strand.
TGACCTTCAACGGCATAGCACAGGGCTTTGCCACCGACGTCGTGACGACCGCACTGGCGGCGGCGGGCTTCACCCATGCGCTGGTCAACATCGGCGAATACCGGGCGCTCGGGGGGCCTTGGCGCGTGGCCGTGGATGACCCGACCTTCGGCACACTGGCGCAGACGCCGCTGACCGGCCGCGCCATCGCGACCTCCAGCCCTGCCGCCCTCAGCGTAGGCGGCCGGTCACATATCCTGTCCAGCGACGGCGTAGCCCCGCTCTGGTCCACGGTCAGCGTGACCGCACCCACGGCCACGATGGCCGACGCGCTCTCCACTGCATTCTGCCTGATGGACCGGGACGCGATCCGCGCGACCCTCGCCCGCCTGCCCGATACGCAAGCGCGACTGATCGACAGGGATGGCAACCTGACCACCGCATGAAAAGGCCTCCGCCGCATCGCTGCGACGGGGGCACTTCACTGCCCT